>JAEZMI010000196.1 GCA_023414975.1 Pseudomonadota bacterium
GCTCTGCGCTGTCGCTCTCGTCACCACACTTGCCCCCGCTCTCGCGCAGGAGCTGCCGTCCTCGCCGCGCCGTCCGATACTGACGGTGACCGGCGAGGGCGTTTCGCGTGCGGTGCCCGACATGGCCAGCTTCTCGACCGGCGTGGTCAGCGAGGCGAAGACCGCGCGCGAGGCGTTGGACGCCAACACCCAGGCGGTGGCCGCCATGGTCGGCGCTATCAAGGAGGCGGGGATCGAGGCGCGCGATATTGCCACGTCGGGCTTCTCGGTTCAGCCGCGCTATGCCCCGCCCAAGAAGGACAGCCCGGACGCGCCGCAGATCAACGGCTATGAGGTCCGCAACACCGTGACGGTGCGGGTGCGCGATCTCTCGCGGCTGGGTGATCTGCTCGACAAGGTGATGACAACCGGCGCGAACCAGATCGGCGGCATCTCCTTCGACATCGCCGACCCCAGCAAGCTGGAGGAGGCGGCACGGGTCGCCGCCGTGAAGAACGCGCAGCAGCAGGCGCAGACTCTCGCGGATGCTGCAGGTTTGCGGCTGGTGCGTGTTCTGGCAATCACCAGCAATGGCACGAGCCTGCCGCCCCCCATGCCGCGCATGATGGCGGCACCGGCCATGATGAAGGCCGAGGCCGTGCCCGTTGAGGCGGGCGAGAGCGAAATTCGCTCAAGCGTGAACGTCATCTATGAGATCGAGCCGCGCTGAACGGCGCGCGGGCCCTGCCGCCCGGTGCTTATGCCTCCGCTCGCGGGGGCACTAGCAGCCGCAGCGCGGCGGGGTTGATCTTATAGTCGAGCGGCATCGTCTCGCGATCGAGTTCCCCATCGGTCGAGACCCAGGAACGAGAACGGTTGCGCCGCGTCACGCGGATCTCGCGGCCGGCAAGGCTGATGATGCCGGGATTGTCCCGCCAACTGTCCGTCACCATGTCCGCTCCGGCCTTCAGCAAGGCCAGGCCGCCGCGATCCTCGGCGATGTGAATTTCCAACAGCCCTTCGTCCAGGCGGCCGCGCCGCCAGCCTGGACCGGTGAACCGGTTCACCGAAACCAGCGCGGCGAAGGCGCTGTAGCTGTGCGCCGTGCCGTCGATGGTGATGTCCAACTCCATGCGCCCGGAGCGGCGGATGGCGTAAAAGGCGGCGAATGCGACGGCAAAGAAGCGCCAGAGCTTCAACTTGCGGGCCGCCTCGCGGGCACGCGCCATCTGGCTGAAGAAGCCCATGCCGGAGATGGTGTGGAACAGCTTGCCATTGAGCGTCGCGAGATCGATGGTCGCAGGCTGCGCCTCGTCCAGCGCAGCGAGGGCCGCCTCCAGCTCCAATGGCATGCCGATATCACGCGCCAGCAGGTTCAGCGTGCCGAGCGGCAGGATTCCGAGCGTCTTTCCGGAGCCGTCGAGGCTGGTGACGGCGAGGCTGACGCTGCCGTCGCCGCCGCCGACGATCACCGTGTCATGCGCGCCCTTGTCGGACTGGCGAATGGCCCGCAGCAGATTCCTGCCGCTGAGGAGGTGAACGTCCAGCGTGCGGCCTTCTTTGCCGAGTTCACGTTCCACCAGCGCGCGCACGTCGTCACCGCCACGATCGAGCAGCGTGCCGGCGCGGGCGTTCAGCAGGACCAGAACGTTCCGCATCGCGGTTGCGGGCCGGGCGGTTGTGGGGGAGGTGGCGGCGGCGGGGCTCTGGGCGTCGGGCTCGGGAGCGTTGAGCGGCATGTTCCGGGTTCCGGCGCGGGAGGGCGAAGTCGTTTTCATCCGATTGCGATGGATGCGAGGATGATGCTCTGATTCCGGCATCATTCCGGCAAGAGGCGAGGGCACAATGACGGATCAGGGTAGGAAGTTCCCCATCGTCCGGTTGCGCGCCGGCATTCTGGTGCTCATGGCACTCGTCATGGTGTCGTCGGCCGCCGGCCGTTGGTTCGCCACGCTATTTTCGCTCGGGTGGGGATGGGCGGCGTTGTTCGGTGTGCTCGTGGCGCTCCTGCTCGCGCTGATCGTCAGCCGTCTCGATCGCTTGGCCTATGTCGGCATCGCCGCCTTGGTGACCCTGTTCGCAGCCTACACGGCCTATGATTTCGCGCGCGGCCCGATCGACTGGTCCGAGGGTGCGGCGCTGCTGCTGGCGCTGGTGCCGGCCGCGCTGCTCGCCGCGGCCTTCTGGGATTTCCGCCAATTCGTCGGGGAGGTGCGCGCCTGGATGAACAGTCGCGCCTGACACGGAAAAAGGGCCACCCGGCCTGACCGGATGGCCCCGCTTTCCAGATGCTCATCGGTTGCCAAAATCAGCCGCCGACGAGGTCACGACAAAGGGCGACGATGCCGGGATCATAGGAGCGAGGTTCGGAGAGTACGCCCGCGCAGCGGGTCTTCTTCGCAGCGAGTTCGCCGGCGGTTGAATTACCCGAGCGCGACGGCGAGCGGCCGGCGAGGCCGCCATTGCCGTTACGGCCACCGGGCGTCACGCCGACGCCACCCGGGGCGCCGCCGCCGGGATTCCCGGCCCCCGCATTCCCGCCTCCCGGCGTGCCGCCGCCGGGTGTGCCGCCGCCGGGCGTGCCATCGTCGGGGATATTCCCGCCGGGGATGTTGCCTCCGGGCCTTCCCCCGCCACCCAAGCCGATATCCACATCGACCGAGGCAAGGCTGTCGCCGCCGACATCCACGCTAGCGTCGGCATTGACGCCACGCGGTCCTCCGATCGTGGTGCGGCTGTCGACATCAGCCACCTGGCTGCCGCCGACGATGGCCGACGTCCTGTTATTGACCCCGCGGGACCCGAACAGGCCGAGCCCCAGATTGGCATTGGCGAGGCTGCGCGACGTGGCCCGCCGATCACCGACGGTGGCGTCCGCATTGGCGGCGACGCCGCGCGGGCCCAGGGCGCGCGCATTAACATCCGCCGCGAGCCCGCGGGTGCGGCTGGTTCCTACCACCGCATCCGCCTGCACCCCGCGCCGGCCGAGCACCTGCGCGTCGACCTCGGCGATGTTACCGGTCGGGTTGCGGCGTGCGAACGGCTTCCGGTTCAGCAGGTTGAGTTCGAGACCAAGCAGGTTGACCGTGCCGCGTGTCGCCCGCGTGCCGCGCGCATCGGAGCCGCCCGCAAGCGCGGAGGATCCTGCCGCGGAGGACCCTGCCGCAGGGCTGGAGGTGCCGCGTGAAGCGGTGGAGGAGGTGGAGGTGCCACCCGTCGTGCCGCGTCCGCCTGCGACGCCACCCAGCGACCCGCCGTCAGCACTGCCCACACTGCCCACAGCGCCGCCCACGGCGCCACCAACGGCACCGCCGAGCCCGGACGTCGCGCCGGAGACCCCATCGCCGACGCTGCTCACAGCACCGCCCACGCTGCTCACGGCGCCGCCAAGCCCGCCGCGCAGGGAGCGGCCGCCTTCAGTGCCGGCCACGCGATCGCCGATGTCGGAGACAGCGCCGCCGACCCCGCTGACCGCGCCGCCGACGGCACCGCCCACGGACGACACGGCTCCGCCAAGTCCTCCTCCAAGTCGTCCTCCGCGGCTGTCGCTGTCGCTCGCACCGGATTCGCTGGATGAGCGCCCGCCAATACGAGCTTCGGCGGGTATTGTTGCCATGGCGAGGCTTAACGCGATGACGCTCGCGCTCATCCACTTATAGGTACGCGCACCTTCTGGTATGTCCTTCATGATAACGTTCTCCCTTGTCTTTGTCGTCTTGATCCGAGATTCGAGCTCAGGATCACGATAAAAAATCAACCAGAGGTAGTTTGGTTTCCGTCGATATAAAGAAATGTAAGTCTCGGTATTGACGTAGAGTAATTATGAATATGTTATGCCAATTGGTGCGTGTTGCTGGTCTGCATGCAGCGATGTCTCCGACACAGATCTCATCGAAGAGCATGCGTCGCTCAGGTTGCACTGCAAGATCATCGGATCGCGTGTTCGCTCGTCGGGATGCAGCCGGCGATTTGTCGATCCGGTCAATGCAAACGATTGCTGTCGAAACCTAGCGAATACCCGTTCGATATCGCCAGCCGGCGAGACGGCGACGCAGCAGGGAGCGCCATGAAGGCGGCCGCTGTTCGGAAACCCCTTCCGCGTGTCGGGCCTCGGTTTCCCGCGCGCGCGCGCGGCCAAACCAGAGGCGGGCCGCTTCCGAATCGGGCGCGCCCGCCAGCCCTTCGGCAAGGGCGGACGCGTAGGCGCGCAGATCCGCCGCTTCACCCGTCTCGGTCGCCTTCTTGAGCGCTCGGCTGGCGATCTCGCGCAATGCCGGCGCGGGGGCCTCGCGGAGCCCGGCGCCCACATTCCGGCAGAAAGCAGGAACGCCATTTTCCACGGCCTGTGCGAACCAGGGCAGAGCGGCGGCGAGGTCGCCGGTGCGCTCCAGAAGCAGGCGCGCATAGTCGAACTGGCCCCGATAATCCCCGCCTTCCGCACCGCGCCGGTACCAGCGCAAGGCGCTGGCTGGCCGGGCAGGGCGCTCCCAACCCTGTTCGAGATAGCGGCCAATCAGCGTCAGCGCTTTGGCATTCCCGCCACGCGCGGCGCGTACATACCAGCGCAGAGCCTCCGTCCGGTCTCTCGCCACACCACGCCCCTCCAGCAAGAGCGTCGCCAGATTGAACTGCGCCCAGGCATGGCCCTTCTCGGCTGCGCGGCGATAGTGGTAGGCGGCCTCGCACGGGTCGATCGGCACGCCCCAGCCGAGCTCATGGCAGCGCCCGACCATGTTGATCCCCTCGGCACTTCCGGCGCCGGCCGCGGCGGAGAACCAGCGCAAACCCGCCGCCGAGTCGCGCGGCGTGCCATGACCGTCAACCAGCATCTGGCCGAAAGCGATCTGCGCGGTGACAAGGCCGTTGAGCGCACCCGCCTCCACCCAGCGGGCGGCCGCCTCGGGGCCTTCACTGATGCGCGCGCGCAACAGGTCCGGGCCCATTCGCTTCAGTTCGGAATAGGAAATCCACCGCTCGCGCATGGAGTGATCGGGCCGTCCCGGTTGGCGGCGTGCTTCTCATCCTCAGAAGAACGCTTGATTTTCGTCGGATTTCATAAGGACAGTTTCTAGCCTTTCGCAAGTGAGTGGCTGTAGTTTCTTATTTTAAGAATTCTAAAGTCAAAAGTATCGCCGCGTAGACTCTCGCGAATTGGAAAAGCTCAAAAACATACTGTTTGAAGCGGCCGGAAATGAAAGTTATGAGACGAAAATACATATTAAGGGGTTGGGGAAACCATGAAGACCTTGAGGACGCTCCGTTCTGTGGCACCAAACGCTGCTCTTGCCGCCGGCATGGCCGCGACGATGAGCGCGATTCCGCTGTTTGGCGCGGCGGCCCAACAGGCGGCGACGCCGCCCGCCGGTGGCGAGGAACTGCCGACGGTGACGGTCGAGGACGAAGGCTCGCCGGCCAACACGCTTGAGGCGACCACCGGCCTCAGCCGGATGCCCGGCACGATCCAGGACACGCCTCAGATCGTCAATGTCGTCACCCAGGAGATGATGCAGCAGCAGGGCGTCACGACGCTCGAGCAGGCGCTGCGCAATGTGCCGGGTGTCACCGCCGGCATCGGCGAGGGCGGTGCCGGCATGAACGGCGACCAGTTCCGCATCCGCGGGTTCCAGGCCAAGGGCGACATCTTCATCAACGGTCTGCGCGATTTCGGCGTCTATGTTCGCGACAGCTTTGCCTATGAGAGCGTCGAAGTGTTCAAGGGGTCGACCTCGGAGGCGTTCGGCCTTGGCACCACGGGCGGCGCCATCAACTCGACGCTGAAGGCTGCGCATCTCGGCGACAAATACGATGTCGAAGGCCAGTTCGGCACCGGCCCGCTCTATCGCGGCGTGTTCGACATCAACAAGCAGATCGATGGCACGACCGCCGTGCGCATCGTCGGCATGGTCAATGAGCAGGATGTGGCGGATCGCGACAATGTCGAATCCAACCGCTGGGGCCTGATGGCCGATGTCGGTTTCGGTATCGGCACCGACCAGACGCTGCACATCAACTATCTTTACCAGCACGGCGATCGCACGCCGGATTACGGCGTTCCGATCGTGACCCCCGGCTTCGGCAGCGTGGCGAAGTTCGGCTCGCTCGGCCAGCCGGTGACGGAGTGGGGCGTGCCGCGGTCGACCTTCTACGGCAAGGTGACCGATCAGGACGTCACGGACACCAACCTGCTCACGGTCAACTTCAAGCGCGAGGTCAATGATTGGTTGACCTTCACCAACGACACCCGTTTCGGCTATTACACCCGGGACTTCGCGGCCACGGTCCCGGGCTGCGGTACCGGAACGACACCCTCGGCCTATGCCGCAAGCTGCACCGGCCAGTTCCTCGCCGGCGGCAATCCGCCGATTGCCTTTGGCGGCGGCAATCCCGGCTTCTATCAGGAGAGCTGGAGCGCCCAGAACATTTCGACCCTCACGGCCAAGTTCAACACCGGCTTCCTGCGCCATGAAGTGGTGGCCGGCATCGATATGTATTCGGTGAGCGACAGCCGTACGCTGGTCTCCGTGCAGGGCTCGAAGGGCACCTCGACCATCTACGACCCGATCTTCGACAACACCACGGGCTACTATCTCTACTCCAATCCGTGGGGCAATAACGGCCAGCGCGACTCCGGCTCGACCGACTTCGGCATCTTCGTCAGCGACCGCGTCTGGTTCACCGACGAGGTCTCCGTCCTCGCTGGTGCCCGCTACGACAGCTACTCGGCCGATTACCGCTACTGGTCGGTGTCCGGCGCGACGAGCGGCTGGGTGAATGCTGATAGCCAGACCGATTTCTGGAGCCCGAAGGTCGCGCTCATCTGGGAGCCGACGCCGTTCCAGACCTATTACGTCTCCTGGGCAAAGTCGTTCACTCCCCAGGGGGCCTTCCCCACTAACGACGTCACCGTCGTCAGCCCGACGCAGAACGATCTGGAGCCGGAGGACAACGAAACCTACGAGGCGGGCTTCAAGGTTTCCTTCCTCGAAGGACGTCTGGGCGTCACCGGCGCGGTCTTCCGCACCGAAAAGAGCAACACGTTCTACACCGACCCTGTGACGGGGGACTCGCTGGAGACCGGGGAGAACCAGCGCGTGCAGGGTGTCGAACTCGGCCTGACCGGCAACATTACCAACGCATGGACCATCCAAGCCTCGTACGCCTATTACGACAGCGAGATTCAGACCAGCGCCGCCACCACCACGCTGCCGCGCAACTACTATGCGGGCAACGAAGTGCCGTTCGTCTCGCCGAACAACTTCACCCTATGGACGACCTACAATCTCAGCGACATCTGGAAGCAGATTCCGGGCGAATTGCTGGTCGGTGCCGGTGTGACCTATGCGGACGAATACTTCACCAGCACCGCGAACACCGCGATCATTCCCGACACCTTCTCGCTGGACGCGCTGATTTCCTACAAGAAGGACAATTACCGGATCGCGCTCAACGCCTACAACCTGACGGACGAGCTCAATTACTCGGCTGGCTGGGGCAACCGCGCGGTGCCGGCTTCGGGCCGCACCTTCACCCTCACCGTGGGGGCAACCTTCTGACGGGGCGATGCCCTTCGGATTTTTTGACCGTCGTCATCTGGGGGAAGGCCGCTCGCGCGGCTTTCCCCCTCTTTTCATTCAAGGCCGCCATGCTGATCCAGATTCCCAACATCCTGACGCCCGAGGAAGTCGCCTATTGCCGCCGCGTGCTCGAAGGCTCGCAATGGGTTGATGGGCGCGTGACCGCCGGAGCCCAGGCGGCCCTGGCCAAAAAGAACCTGCAGATTCCCGTGGAGTCGCGCGAAGCGCAGGAACTCGGCGATCTCATCCTGCGCGCGCTCGGCCGCAACCCGCTCTTCAACGCCGCGGCCCAGCCGCTGCGCGTGCTGCCGCCCATGTTCAACCGCTACGATGTCGGCATGAAGTTCGGTGCCCATGTCGATGGCGCGATCCGTACCATTCCCGGCACCGGCCAACGGCTGCGGTCGGACGTCTCGACCACCATCTTCCTCACCGAGCCGGAGGAGTATGATGGCGGCGAACTGGTCATCGAGGATGCCTTCGGCACGCAGGAGGTAAAACTCCCCGCTGGCCATGCCGTGGTCTATCCCGCCTCAAGTCTTCACAGCGTCAACGAAATCACATGCGGCAGCCGCTGGGGCTCGTTCTTCTGGACGCAGTCCATGGTGAAGGACGCGGGTCAGCGCGCCATGCTGTACGATCTCGACATGGCGATTATGGAGGCGCGCACCAAGCTGCCGGATGACGATCCCGCCGTCCTCTCGCTTGCCAACGTCTACCACAATCTGCTGCGGCACTGGGCGGAACTCTAGAGAGCGATCCGATCGGGTTGAACACTCTGAACGGTGAAATCGCGCTCTGATTCGATGAGGGAGAATGCGTGATCCGATCAGACTGCGGTGCAGGCTGATCGACGCATACTCTAGGCGCGCGCTGCGGAAGCCGCATGGCACCGATTGACAGGGTTTCGAACGCGTGGGACGGCTGCCACCGCTCACGAGGCGGAACCGATGCCATTTTCACCACTGTTCACCGAGTCCATCGGCGGCGTTGCGGCGCTGCTCACCACACTGTGCTGGCTGCCGCAGGCCCTGAAAATCCTGCGCACGCGCGAAACGCGCGATTTGTCGCTCATCGCCTACATCGCCTTTGCCGGTGGGGTGGCGCTGTGGCTGGTTTACGGGCTGCTGATCGTCTCCTGGCCGGTCATTGCCGCCAATGCGGTTACGCTGGTTCTGCTCCTGGGCATATTGTCTCTCAAGCTTCGCTACGGGTGAGCCATGACCAGCCTGATCCCGCCCTCAATCCTGCCGATCCTGCTTCTGGTAGCCTCGAACGTCTTCATGACCTTCGCCTGGTACGGCCACCTCAAGCATAAGGAATCGCCGCTCCTCATCGCCATCGTCGCGAGCTGGGCCATCGCCTTCTTTGAGTACTGCCTCGCGGTGCCGGCCAACCGCTACGGCTCGGCGGTCTATGCCACGGCCGAACTGAAGACGATGCAGGAAGTCATCACCCTCATCGTCTTCGCCGGATTCTCTGTGTTCTGGCTCAAGGAGCCGCTGGGCTGGAACCACGCCATCGGGTTCGGCTTCATCGCGCTCGGCGCTTGGTTCATCTTCCAGAAATGGTGAGGCGCGCCTAATCCTCCGTTCGCCCCGCTTCCGGGCGGTCGCGCTCATAATGGTGAGCCAGCGGAAAGGGCGGCAGGAAGCGCTCCCGCCGGATCGTCCAGAGCTCATAGGTCGGGATGAATTGGTCCGGCGCGTCGAGCGTGCCGAGATAGACTTCGATCTCGTCATTCGATTGGCCGAAGACCGATGAGCCGCAGCGCGGGCAGAAATGCCGGCCATGATAGTCGCCGGTCGCGCCGCTGACCGTCACCGACGCCTGCGGAAAGATCGCCGAGGCGTGAAACAGTGTGCCGTGATGTTTGCGGCAGTCGAGACAGTGGCAGAGGCCGACCCGATAAGGGCGGCCCATCGCCTCGATCCGCACATCGCCGCATAGGCAGCCGCCTGTCACCTTGTCCATCGCCCGCTCCTGAGACCACAGAAGCTGATCTAGCGCGTCAATCGGCCGGGGCGAGACGCAGCACACGCCCGTTTCCGGGATCGTCGGTCAACAACCAGAGCGCACCGTCGGGCCCTTGCCGCACGTCACGGATCCGCTCGCCAAGGTCCTCCAGCAGGACTTCCTCCTCGACGACGCTGCCCGCCGAATCGTCGAGCTTCATCCGCACCAGCCGCGCCCCGCCGAGGCCGCCGGTGAACAGGCTGCCCTTCCAGGCGCCGATGAGGTCGCCGGTGTAGAAGGCAAGCCCCGAGGGCGCGAAGGAGGGGTCCCAGTACTTCACCGGCTGCTCCATGCCCGGCTTGGACGTGCCTTCACCTATGGCCGCGCCGCTATAATCGCGGCCATAGGTGATAATTGGCCAGCCGTAATTCTTGCCGGCCTCGGGGTGGTTCAACTCGTCGCCGCCCCGCGCGCCATGCTCGATGGTCCACAGCTTGCCCGTTGCCGGATCGAGGGCGGCGCCCTGCACATTGCGATGGCCATAGCTCCAGATCTCCGGCCGGGCGTTGGCCGTGGAGCGGAACGGGTTGTTCTGCGGCACCCCGCCATCCGGCAGGATGCGGACGACCTTGCCGATATGGGTGGAGAGGTTCTGCGCGTCCCGGCGCAGCGAGCCGCCATCCCCGAGTGTGATGAACAGCGTGCCGTCGCGTCCGAAGACGAGGCGCGAGCCGAAATGCTGCCCGCCGCTCGCCGCCGGCTGCTGGCGGAAAATGACCTCGACCGCGTCGAGCCGGGCGTTGCCGCCGTCTTCGATCAGTCGGGCGCGCGCGACGCTGGTGCCGCCGGCGCCCTCCCGCGGTTCTGCATAGGAGAGATAGATGGCACGGCTGGTGTCGAAGTCCGGCGCCAGCACCACATCGAGCAGCCCGCCCTGACCTCGGGCGAAGACCGACGGCACGCCGGCCACCGGCGCCGAGACGGTGCCGTTGCGGCTGATGATGCGCAATCGGCCCGGACGCTCCGTCACCAGCATGCGGCCGTCCGGCAGAAAGGCGAGGCTCCAGGGGTTCTCCAGCCCGCGAGCGACCGTCTCGACATCGAGCGGGCCGGCCGATGAGGTGATGCGGACCGTATCCTCGGCTTGCGCGGCAGCCGGCGAAAGCGGCGCCGGGGCGAGGCTCGCCAGCAGCGCGGAAAGGGCGAGGGCAGGGATGGTGGATCGGATCACGCGGATCGTTCCTCGTTTGTCACCGTCTCAGGGATGGTTAGGGCGGGGAGTCCCCCGCGCCAATCCAGGGGGCGGTGACAAGCGAGTGATGACGTAAGGAAAGACAGGCTGCGATCAGCCCTGCCGCTGGCGGGGCGCCTCGACACGACGTGCTTCGCTCAGCGTGTCGCGCAGCATGAACGTCGTCAGGCCGCACAGCCCGATGAAGGCGGTAAGCAGCACTGCCCCGATGGCGACGCGGCCATCCGCGTTCGGCACGGCAGAGAGCTCAAGCGCCGAGGCGTGCTGCAGGCCGAACAGGCAGAGCACGGCGACGATGGCGAAGGTGAGCGAGAGCACGACGCCCGCCTCCATGAGCGCGCGGCGCAAGCGCCGGGCGGCGGTATGGCGGGCCGGCGATGTTCCGGCCTTTGCGGCGAGGACATCGACGTGAGCGGCGGCGGCAGGCGCATGGCGTTGAGTGATCTGCGACATGGCGAACTCCTTTCCGATCGACGGCGTCGGGTGCGTCGTCGATAGGAGGTAAGTTCGCGGCCGAACTCGGCCCGGCTTCGGCGCGACTTTGCTGCACCCGGTGTCATTTCGGGGCAATTTGGGGGCAAATAGTTAAAGCGTGCTAACCATTTGCCGGCTTTGCGACGGACGCCACGCCATGTCCACGTGGCCGTTCTCGCCGGCGACCCGCGCCAGCCAGCCGCGCACCGCCGGGAAACCGGAAAGATCGAAGTCGCCTTCCTCCGCCACATGGGTGTGGGCGTAGAGCGCGATGTCGGCGATGCTCAGCGTCTCATCAACGAAGAAGGGCCGCCGGCCGAGATGACGCTCCATCACGCGCAGCGCCGCGTAGCCCTCTTCCTGCCAGCGGTCGATGTCGTGAGTGCGTAGATCGCGCCCGCCACGTACCAGCTTCAGCCAGAAGCGTGCGGCCGCAATGGCCGGTTCGTGGCTGTGCTGCTCGAAGAACATCCAGCGCAGCACCTCGGCGCGGGCAAGCGCGTCCACCGGCAGATAGCGCGTGTCCTGCGCGAGATAGAACAGAATGGCATTCGATTCGGCGAGGAAGCGGCCGCCCGGCAGCTCCAGCAGCGGCACCCGTCCCTCCGGGTTCTTCATCAGGAAATCCGGCGTCCGGTTGGCGCCGGAGAGCACGTCGATATCGACCAGCTCGAAGGGCTTTTCCAGCCGGGCGAGCAGCAGCCGGACCTTGTAGCAGTTGCCGGAACTCTGCATCGAATGGAGCTTGAGCACGTACAGATCCCGGTCGGCTGAAGAAGGACGTTGCGTCAGCAGCATCTTATCGCATCCCGCAGGCCGTCGGAGGTGGGGAAACGCTTGCCCGCGCGCAAGGGCTCGACTAGTTGTCGCGCGCAAAACACCTCAAGGGAGTTCGGCCAATGAGCCTGATATCCGCCGCCCTGAAGCGCATCAACCCGTCACAGACGATCGCCATCTCCAACAAGGCGCGGGAGCTGAAAGCGGCCGGTCGTGACGTGATCGCGCTGGCGGCCGGCGAGCCGGACTTCGAGACGCCCGACAACATCAAGGAAGCCGCCATCAAGGCGATCCGCGATGGCCAGACCCGCTACACCGCGGTTGATGGCATCCCGGAGCTGAAGGCGGCAATCGTCGCCAAGTTCAAGCGCGAGAACGGCCTCGATTACAAGCCGAGCCAGGTCACGGTGGGCACGGGCGGCAAGCAGGTGCTGTTCAACGCACTGGTGGCGACGCTCGACGCGGGCGACGAGGTCATTATCCCCGCGCCCTATTGGGTATCCTACCCGGATATCGTGCAGTTCGCGGGCGGCACGCCTGTGCCGGTCGAGACCAAGCTTGAGGACAATTTCAAGCTGAAGCCGGAGGCGCTGGAGGCGGCGATCACGCCAAAGACGAAGTGGCTCATCTTCAACTCGCCGTCAAACCCGACGGGCTCGGCCTATAACCGGGCCGAGATGAAGGCGCTCACCGACGTGCTCGTGAAGTACCCGCATGTGTGGGTGCTCACCGACGACATGTATGAGCACCTTGTCTATGACGACTTCGAGTTCGTAACTCCGGCGCAGGTCGAGCCGGCGCTCTATGACCGCACGCTGACCATGAACGGCGTTTCCAAGGCCTATTGCATGACCGGCTGGCGCATTGGCTACGCGGCGGGGCCGGAGGCGTTGATCAAGGCCATCGGCACGCTGCAGTCGCAGTCCACCTCCAACCCCAGCTCCATCGCCCAGTGGGCGGCGGTCGAGGCGCTCAACGGTCCGCAGGACTTCATCGCCGCGAACAACAAGGTGTTCAAGGAGCGCCGCGACCTCGTCGTCTCCATGCTCAATCAGGCGAACGGCATCACCTGCCCGAAGCCGGAAGGCGCCTTCTACGTCTATCCGTCCTGCGCGGGCGTGATCGGCAAGACCGCGCCGTCGGGCAAGGTCATCGAGAATGACGAGGTTTTCGCCAGCGAACTTCTGGAAGCGGAAGGCGTTGCCGTGGTCCACGGCTCGGCTTTCGGCCTCGGCCCGGCGTTCCGCATCTCCTACGCGACCGCCACCAAGGACCTGGAAGAGGCGTGCCAGCGGATTCAGCGCTTCTGCGGCGCGCTCCGCTGACCTGATCCGGTGCCGGCCGGGCG
>JAEZMI010000283.1 GCA_023414975.1 Pseudomonadota bacterium
GGCGCAGCGTGGCCGCGATGCGGGCCGCCGCACCCGCGACATTGTCGGGCGGCGGCAGCTTGCCGAGCAGGGCCTGGCCGGCGGGATTGGCGGCGATGAGCGAGCCGTCGAGGCGCATCAACAGGGCCGGGGCGGGCGCGGCGAGGCTCGCCGCGGCGCACGCGCGCAGCGCGGCATCCATCGCAGCGGCCGTAGAAGAATGCCCGTCCGTCGGTATGCTCATGACCGTCCGAAAAACGTCCCCATGGGACCTGACCAGATGCGTGGGCTCCTGCGCACAGAAGGCCCTCTTTGCCGAGAATAATGCGAGGTCCATGCCCGCGCCATGCGGGCGGGCGGGATCGGGGTCACCTTCGCCGTTTCCGGTTAACCGCTCGCCACCGATCCCGGTTAACCAGCCGTTGCACGCAAGAGGTGCTTCGCGGCGGAATTTTGTTGCGGGAGCCCGTGATGACCCTACGTTAGTTGTAGGCAGTCGCGCGAATGGGCCACCCGCCGGTTGCCGCCAGTATGATGCCGTCACCCCCTGAGGAGGCTGCCATGAGCCAAGGTTTTCAAGGTTCCAAGCCGGAAGGTTCCAAGCTGGACGTGCCTCCAGAGCTTCGTACCATGGCCGAGCAGGGCGTCGATCAGGCCCGCGCGGCCGTCGACGGGTTCATCAGCGCGGCTCACAAGGCGCTCGACGATGCCAGCCGGCGGGTCGACACGGTGCATGACAATGCCCGGGACCTCGGCCGCACCACGCTGAAGTTCGCCGAGGATAACATCGCCGCCGGCTTCGATTTCGCCACCCGGCTCGCCAGGGCGGCAAGTGTCGAGGAATGGTCCCGCCTGCACGCCGATTACGTCCGGGAGCAGGCGGCGCGGCTGGCGGAGCAGGCGAAGGTGCTCGGCACGCAGGCGAGCGCCGGCGCCGATGGCAGCGGTGTTGACACGCGCCCTCGCGCCTGATCGTGCGTACTTTGAGGGCATCCCGCGAAAAAATCGCCACAAGGGTTGATTGTGCATTGCAATATGATATTGCAATGCACAAATGAGATGTGCGACTTGGGTGGGCTCTTCAAAGCCGCGTCGGCCAAGTCGAAGGCGGTGCCGGCCATACGCGGATGGGCCGCGCGCCTTGATTGTCCCGACCCGCGAACGCGAGGAGAATAACCATGGTTGACGCCACCACCGTTCCGCCGTCCCCGAAAAAGACCGCGAAGGCCGCAGCTGCCGCTTTCGAATCCGCCATGCCGAAGATGGACTTCACCACGCTGGAAGTGCCGGCCGTGGTGCGTGAGATGGCCGAGAAGGGCGTTCAGACGGCTCGTGAGGCTTATGAGAAGATGAAGACCAGCGCCGAAGAGACCACCGATCTGCTCGAGGACACCTACACGACCGCTTCCAAGGGCGTAGCCGAGTACAATGCGGTCGCGCTCGAGTCGCTGCGGACCAATGTCAACGCGGCGTTCGACTATATGGGCGCGCTCCTGGCGACCAAGAGCGTTTCCGAGGCGGTGGAACTCTCCACCGGCCACATGCGCAAGCAGTTCGACGTGCTTTCGGCGCAGGCCAAGGAACTTTCGACCCTCGCCCAGAAGGTCGCCACCGAAACCGCCGAGCCGATCAAGGCCTCGGTTGAGAAGTCGATCAAGAAGGCCTCCTGATCGGTTTTCCGGCAGGTCTTCGCGCGACTTTGCAGGCATAAGGGCCCGGCTGGCGACGGCCGGGCCTTCTGCCATGCGCGGGCAGCGGGAATGTCATCGCGGCGTACGTGCCGTTCGACCGCATTTTCGCCGCACCCGGCAGCTTGACTCCCACAAAGGCGCTGCCTATCTCGGCAACGGCTTTGGCACTCGGAAGCGAAGAGTGCTAAGGCCATTCCAACGGCGCCACGGCGGCGCCAGAGCGGAAGATCCGAGGAGCGCCAGATGGCCCAGCTGAATTTTCGTCCCCTGCACGACCGTATCGTGGTGAAGCGCCTCGACGCGGAAGAGAAGACCGCGGGCGGCATCATCATCCCCGACAGCGCCAAGGAAAAGCCCTCGCAGGGTGAAGTCGTGGCTGTCGGCCCCGGCGCTCGCGACGAGGCGGGCAAGCTCGTGCCGCTCGACGTCAAGGCCGGCGACAAGGTGCTGTTCGGCAAGTGGTCCGGCACTGAGGTCAAGATCGACGGACAGGACGTCCTGATCATGAAGGAATCCGACATTCTCGGCATCGTCGGCTGAGGCTCCGCCTCGCCGCGCCCGACATGCCCACCCCCGTGCCGTGATGCCGCCCTCGGGCGCCGCGGCGGGGGCCATCCTCTTTCCCAGGAGTAGGCCTGATGGCTGCCAAGGACGTGAAATTCGGGAGCGATGCGCGCGACAAGATGCTGCGCGGCGTCGACATCCTCGCCAATGCCGTGAAGGTGACGCTCGGCCCGAAGGGCCGCAACGTCGTGATCGACAAGAGCTTCGGCGCGCCGCGCATCACCAAGGACGGCGTCACCGTCGCCAAGGAGATCGAGCTCGAGGACAAGTTCGAGAACATGGGCGCGCAGATGGTGCGCGAAGTGGCCTCGAAGACCAACGATCTCGCCGGTGACGGCACCAC
>JAEZMI010000289.1 GCA_023414975.1 Pseudomonadota bacterium
GAACAGGATGTTGTAACCGCCCGGCGGCGAGTCGGGTGCCTTCACCGGCTGGGCGGGGGCGGTCGCGGTGGCGACGGTGGCGGTCGCCGCCTCGGCGCCGGTGCCGGACAGCAGATTGGCGCCGATCAGCGTCGCGGTGCCCTTGCCGAGCAGGTCGCGTCGGGAAATGCCGGAAGGCGTATCGTTTTCGGACATGGACAGGACCTTCTGAATGCGCGGGCAAGGTTCGTAGAAGCGAGAGACCGGCGTGCCGGCATCGGCGTCGGGATAAGCGTGGGCGCGGGCGTCAGGCCTTGTGCCGGACGACCCCGTTCATCATTCCCAGATCCACCTTGGTTTTGTGGATGTCGTGCGGGTCGATATCGAGAATGTTCTGGTCGAGCACGATAAGGTCGGCGCGCTTGCCCACCTCGATGGAGCCGATCTCCTTGTCCATGCGCAGCTGATAGGCGGCGCCCATGGTATTGGCGTGGATCGCCTCGGCCACGGTGAGACGCTCGTCGGCCGGGCTCAGCACCGGCGCATCCTTCAGCCCGACGAGCTGGCGGGTGACGCCGACCTGGATCGACTTCAGCGGCTCATAGGTCGAGAAATAGCCGGCGGCCGGCCAGTCCGTGCCGAAGGAGACGCGCCCGCCTTCCCGCAGGATGCTCTTGGTGCGGTACATCTTGCTCGCCCGCGGCTCGCCATAGCGCGCCACCATGTTTTCCAGCGTGTCCGGATCGGCCGACGACCAGTTGGCGGAGAATTGCGCGGTGACGCCGAGCTTGGCGAAGCGCGGAGCGTCGCTGTCCTCGACATAGACGAGATGGGCGATGGCGTTGCGCCGCTCGCGCGGGGGATTATCGGCGATGGCCTTTTCCATCGCGTCGAGCGCCACCCGCGCCGTGCGCTCGCCGCAGGCATGGACGTGCACATCGAAGCCGGCCTTGTCGATCATGCCGATGAGCTGGTGCCACTGCTCCTCGGTGAAGGGCGATGCGCCGGTGGAGCTGGGCATGTCGGCATAGGGCTCGATCAGCCACGCCGTGTAGCCGCCCTGCGAGCCGTCGCCGACGATCTTGACGATGTCGACATGGACGAGCTCGCTGCCGGTGCGCTTGCGCACGTCCTGGAAGATCTCGACCGTATCGTCGATGGGCAGCGACTTGACCGAATAGGAAGCCGAAACGCGGAAGGGCAGGATGCCGCGCTTCTCGGCCTCGGAATAGAGGTTGATGATCGCCGCCTGATCGCTGCCGATCGGGGGTACGCCGGCGTCGAACACGGTGGTGATGCCGGCGGCGGCGGCCTTGGGCAGCCAGCCCTCCAGCAGCTTGGCCATGGCCTGGGCGTTGATCGGCTCCACGGCGTTGACCAGTGACAGGACCGCGTTCACCTCCAGCACATAGCCGGTCGGTTCACCCTTCTCATCGCGCACGTAATAGCTGAAACGCGGGATCGGGTCCGGTGTGTCGCGATTGACGCCGGCCATCTCCAGCGCCTTGGAGTTCGCCCAGAGGCTGTGGCCGTCAATGGCGAAGAAGAAGCCTGGACGGTCCGGCAGGATGGCGTCCAGCTCGGCGCGGTTCGGTCCTTCCGGCGGGAACATGTCCACCCGCCAGCCGAAGCCGCGGATCGGGCCGGTGGGGTGAGCGTCGGCATACGCCTTGATCGCGGCGAGCGCCTCGGCGAGGTTCGCCACCTGAAGGTCTACGCCGGTGGTAAGGAAGGCGCCGAGGAAGGGGTGCGTATGGCCCTCGACGAAGCCGGGCATCAGCAGCCGGCCCTTCAGGTCCACCACCTGCGTCTTCGGTCCCGCCATGGCCAGGGCGGCCGCCTCCTCGCCGACATGAACGATGGTGTTGCCGCGCACCGCGACCGCCTTCGCCCACGGCGCGGGACCGCCCACCGTGTAGATCGGGCCGTTATGGAAGATGAAATCCGCCGGCCCGCTCGTGGTCGTCTTGGCCTCCTGTGCGCGTGCCTCCACGGCCAAGAAGCCGGGTGCCAGGGCCGTGGCCGCCGTCATCGCCGCTCCTGCCCGCAGCACTGACCGCCGGCTCACGGCCTGATGTCGCCCGAATGCTTCGAAATGCGGCGCCCAGTCACACGCGATACACATACCCACTCCTCCCGACGTGCCGACACATGCACGACAACACCACGGCCGCCGACAACTCGGCAGCCATTATTTTTCGCCAGAAAAGCTGGGGATCGCTCAATATATTTGGCTATGAGAGAACGACTCTCACATATAGATATCCGCAGTTTGCTCTTTTTATATGTCTAATTCGATAGTGAAGCTATTCTGACTTCACAGCGCTCGCAAGGAAATTAATTCCGTTCCTTGGTATCTTTTCACCCTTGCGCTGGCGGGGTTTTGGATCGGCTTATATAACAATCACGGACCTAGGCTGCCCTAAAGGAATCATGGCTGTCTGCTAGCGGCGGATCCCCGCGTGCGTCGCCCGCTGATGCGGCTTTCAGGCTGGCGCCTCGATCGCGATTGATGGCTTTCCGAGCTCAGCCGCCGCGCCTCGGGCGCTTTGCCGTAAAAAGGGCCAGCGCACGGGCAACGGCATCCGCTGGCCATGCGTGATCCGGAGGATGTCTTCCAAGCGGCACGTCCCGCACGTGGCGGGGGATCTAATGGTGATGGCGCCGCCGCATATGCATGGTGAACAACTCGGCCTGGGAGGAGATGCAGAGCTTCCCGTACAAGCGCTTGCGATGCACTTTCACCGTATGCTGGGAAATACCGAGCCGCAGCGAAATGGATGGGTTGGAGTGTCCGCCCAGCACATGCGCGGCGACTTCGATCTCGCGATGGGTCGCCTGAAACTCGCGCATCCACAAAAGGTCCACCGCCGATAAGGCGGGATCAGGCTGCCCCTCCGTCCGCTGGTCGGCAAGCGGCGCGCGACGCGATGCGATCACGACATGACGGCGCACCAGGGCGGCGATCAGCGGTTCCATGCTGTTGAGGTCGGCGATCAGCGCACCGTCAAAGCGCTTCGAGCCGACGCAGCGCCCCAAAGATATATGCACTGTGTGGCCCTCTTCGATGGGGCACAGCAGGCCGATCTCGTCCACGAAGGGGATGTCCTTGTAGTAGGACGTGAAATAGGCGCTGCTGGTGAAGTCCGACCCCGACAGCTCGCAGCAGCGGCTGACCCCTATCGGCCGGTTTTCCAGCGCCGCCCGGTAGAAGGGGTCGAGTCTGTAGGCCTGTTTGACGTAGAAATGGCGAAACCGGTCGGGATTGATGACCGAGCATCGCTCATGCACCGTCGGCTCTTCTTCGTCGCGGAAGGAAAGAATGACGCAGCTGTTGAAGCGGGCGATCTCATACAGCGCGTTGCGCAGTGCCGGGTGGAAAGCGGGCGTTCCCAAATGGTCGACGACCCTGCCGAGCATTTCGGAAAAGCGCGTCAGGCCATCGTCCTTGACGGCCAGAGTTGAAGCCGCCGCTCCATCCCAATGTTGCCGATCCGTCGTCATGCGCGCCTCACACAGCCGGAACGGCCGAGGCTAAGCAAGAACGAGACCATTGGGCGAGGCGTTGGACCGGCGAAGGGGCGCCGCCCGGCCGCCGGCGACCGCCATCAGGCGAATGTCTAGAACTCCAGCAGATTGTCGCGAAAATGGGCGTGACTATAGGCTCTTCGCATCAGGCCACGCTTTTGAAGGGCGGGCACCAGCCCATCTTCGATCTCCGCGACGGTGCGGCGGTGAAGGTTCGGCAAGGAGAACAGGAAGCCATCACCGCCGACCGCCTTCATCACGTCACCCATCTGATCGGCGACATCGTCCGGCGAGCCGAGCAGTTCAACGGCGTCGCCGTCCTGGGTGAAGGTGGCGATCGCCTCGCGCAGCGACTTGTTCCCCGCCTGCCGGATGAAGTCCTCAAGCAATTGCTGGTGCCCCTCGGTCGTCAGGTTGCCGACCGGCTGATCGAGATCGAGCTTGGTGAAGTCGATATTGGTGATCTTGCCGAGGAAGGCCAGCTTCAGATCGCTCTGCGCCGCCGCCTGCGCCCGCCGCTCGGCCTGGATGGCGCGGGCTTCCGCCATGTTGCGGGCGATGATCGGCGTCACCAGGAACATGATCTTGCAATGGTCGGGGTTGCGGCCAGCCACCACCATGCGGGCGCGCACGTCATCGCGATAGGCGCGCATATCGTCGACGCCGACCACGCTCGTCACCACCGTATCGGCATGCTGGGCCGCGAATTGCCGGCCCCGCGGCGAGCCGCCGGCCTGCGCGATGACCGGCCGACCCTGCGGAGCGGGGCCGCAATTGATGGGGCCGCGGGAGCTGAAATATTTGCCCTCGAAATCGATCTGGCGAACCTTCTCGTGATCGATGAGGATGCCATTCTCCTCGTCGGCGACGATGGCGTCGGCATCCCACGAGCCCCAGAGCTGCTGCACGCAGTCAATGTACTCGTCCGCCATGTCGTAGCGCAGATCGTGCTTGGTCAGTTCCGCATGGCCGTAATTGGCGAAAGCGAACTTGGAACTGCCCGTGACCATGTTCCACCCGGCACGGCCGCCGGAAACCTGATCCAGCGTGGCGATCTGCCGGGCCACCACATAGGGGTGGTGCGAATAGGTGGCGAGTGTCGGCACGATGCCGATATGCTGCGTGACCGCGGTCATGAGGCTCGCGACCACGGCCGGGTCCTGCCGGGGCACAGAGATGCCGTTGCGCAGATAAATCTCGCGCGACCCATTGAAGCTCTCGCCGATGTAGGGCCCGTCTTCCAGCAGAATGTAGTCGAAGCAGGCGCGATCCAGCGCGCGCGCGACGTCGAGGAACAGGTCCGGCCTCATCCAGGTCTCGGCGATGTGCCCCGTCCACGGGGTGCCCCATGCCTGGATGCTGGAGCCCTGCAGGAACAGGCCGAGGTGAAAAGGCTGCGACATGACGAGTATTCCCAGGTTCTGAAACAATGCCGGACCGTCCCGCGCGGGTAGCGGTGGCAAGGCGCGGTCGGCGCGGGCCTCAGTGCAGAATCGAGCGGATGAAGGCCGCGAGGCGGGGCGTGGCCGGGGTGTCGAAGATCTTTTGGGGTGGTCCGGATTCCACGATGGTGCCATCGGCGATGAAGTGCACGACATCGGCGAGCCGTCGGGCAAACCCCATCTCATGACTGACCACGATGAGCGTCATGCCCTTCTCGGCCAGGGAGCGGATCGTGTCGAGAATGCCGGCGACCAGCTCGGGATCGAGCGCCGAGGTCGGCTCATCGAACAGGATGAGCTTCGGCTTCATGGCGAGCGCGCGGGCGATGGCGACCCGCTGCTTCTGTCCGCCCGAGAGTTCGTCCGGGTAACGGTCGGCCTTGTCGGCGAGGCCCACCTCCGCGAGCAGCCGCTGCGCATCGGCGATCGCCTCGTCGCGGCGGCGCCGCTTCACCATCACCGGGCCTTCGATGACGTTTTCCAGCACCGTCCGGTGCGCGAAGAGGTTGAAGTGCTGGAACACCATGGGCATTTCGCTGCGCGCCGCGCGCAATTCGCGCTCGGGCGCCACTTTGAAGACGTTGCCCTCTTCCCGGCACAGGTGGCGTCCGTCGAACACGATCTCGCCGGCGCTCGGTGTTTCGAGGAAATTGATGCACCGGATCAGGGTCGACTTGCCCCCGCCGGACGGGCCGATGATGAAGGAGACCTCGCCGGGACGTACGGTGAGGTCCACGCCCTTCAGCACGTTATTGGCGCCGAAGGATTTGTGCAGGGCGTGCACCTGCAGCAGGGGAGGGGTAGGGCTGTCCACGCCCGCACTCGTACCGCTCATGTTCGCACTACTTTTGGCATCACCGCTCATGGCATCACCGCCGGCTGCGACGCGAGCGCACGCTTTGCGGCGGACCCCCTTCGCAGATGGCGCGGCGTCAGCCGCTGCTCGATGTAATGCACGAGCCGGGCGGCGGCGAAGCTCATCACGAAATAGATGATGGCCACCATCATGTAGACTTCCATGCTCCTGAACGTATTCGATATGACGATGGTGCCGTTGCGGAGAAGTTCATTGACGGAGATGAACGACACCAGCGACGAGTCCTTCAGGAGCGCGATGAAGTAGCCGCCGATGGTCGGCACCGCGATGCGCATCGCCTGAGGAAGGATGACCCGGCGGTGGATCATGAAATTGGACATGCCGATCGACAGGCCGGCCGCGCGCTGCCCCGGATCGATGGACAGGATGGCGGCGCGGAGCACCTCGGACAGATAGGCCGCGAGGTTCAGGGACAGGCCAAGGACACCGGCCCAGAAGGCCGGCAGCAGAAGGCCGACGCTGGGAAGGGTGAAGTAGATCACCAGCAGCTGAACGATCAGCGGGACGTCGCGCCAGATTTCGACATAGGCGGCCAGTGGCCACTCCAGCCACTTGCGGCCGCTCAGGCGGCCCAGCGCCACCGCCAGCCCCAGCATGAGCCCGAAGGCCATGCTGAGGAAGGACAGTTGGAGGGTGACAAGGGCGCCCTCGAGCAGGAAGGGAAAGTAGCGCGGGATCAGGACGAAGAAGAACTCATACATTCCGGGCTCTTTCCCAGTCGGCTTACTTGGTGGTCTTGACCTGATAGTCCGACCACGCGCCGTACTTCTCGAGGATCTTCTTGCGGGTGCCGTCGGCGTCCATGGCGGTCAGTGCATCGTTGATGGCCGCGAGCAGTTCCGGGCATTCCTTCCGGACGCCGACGGACGTGCCGCCGAGAATGTAGTCGGCCTTGGCCTCGGCTTCCGCCCATTCCGGCTTGGAACGGTAGAACAGCGGTTCGCCGAGCGTCGTCAGGTCGCCCATCGCCTCGATCTGCGCCTGCAGCGTCGCCTGGTCCATCACCACCGCATCGACCTGGCCGTTGCGCAGAGCGAGGAAGGGGGCACCGAAATCGTTGAAGTCCTGCACCTTGCCGGCCTTGCCCTGTTCGACGAGGGCGTGGGCGTTCACCGAATCCATCGTGCCGAGCGTGGAGGCGATCGTCTTGCCCTTGAGGTCGTCGAGCGTCTTGATCGGCGAGTCCTTGCGCACGATCACGTAGTCAAAGAGCACGAAATAGGGCCTGGAGAAGGTGATCCCCGCTCCCTGGATGCGCTCCTGGTTCGCCGCCATGCCCGACAGGATGATGTCCCAGCGGCCGGCCTTCAGGCCGGGGATCAGTGAGGTCCATTCGGTGATCACGTAATCCTGCTTGGGCACGCCGATGCGCTTGCCGATTTCCTGGAACAGATCCCATTCGAAGCCGGCATAGGTGCCGTCCTCGTTCTTCCAGACGAACGGCTTGGTGCCGAGCAGGCCGTTGCCGGCGGTAATGACGCCGGCCTTCTTGATGTCGTCCAGACATGTGGCCTGCGCACCCGAAAGCGCCGAAACCAGGATGGCGGCCGCGAGGGCGACCTTTCCGATCGATATGCTCATGCCACGAAACCCCTGATTGATCTCATAATTGATCCGGCTGGAAGGCACCCGAAGATGCAGAATCCATGCCTTGCATTTCGCCGGCTCGGGGCAGGGGAGAACAATAACCCCAGTTAGGTACCCCGCCGCGAGTTGCCCGGCCAGCTCGTCCGGAGCGGTCCGGGTGGACCAAGTCTTGCTTGAACCATCCGCCATGGCCCGCCGCGCTGGATCACGGATTTCGCGATTCACGCCATAGCGAGCCCGCATCGATTTTCCGGGAGCGGCCGTACCTGCCGTCGCAAAAGCGGGCGACATCCGTTTCTGGGCAAATCTTCATCAGGGAAGAATGCAGCATGTCGTCTGGCAAGAAGATGGTTCTCGGGGGGCTGTTCGAAGCGAACGGCTATCATTCATCAGCGTGGCTTCTGCCGAGCGCCGTCGACAAGGCGCCGACCGACGTCGCCTACTTCCAGAACATTGCCCGTCTCGCCGAGGCCGGAAAGCTGGACTTCTTCTTCCTTGCCGACACGCCGGCCGCGCGCACCGAGAAGCTCGAGGCGTGGACGCGGGGCCCGCTTTACATGAACATGCTGGAGCCCCTGACCCTCCTGTCCGCGGTCGCGGTGGCGACCTCGCATATCGGCCTCGGCGCGACGGCCTCCACCAGCTTCTACGAGCCCTACAACGTCGCGCGGCTCTTCGCCTCGCTCGATCATATCAGCCATGGTCGTGCAGCCTGGAATGTCGTGACCTCGTCCAACGATTTCGCCGCCCGCAATTTCGGGCTCGACCGGCTGCCGCCGCACAATAAGCGCTACGCCAAGGCCCGTGAGTTCTACGAGGTGGTGCGGGCGCTGTGGGACACCTGGGAGGACGATGCCTTCATCTATGACAAGGCGGGTGCGCGCATGTTCGACCCGGATAAGTTCCACGTCCTCGATCACGAGGGCGAGTTCTTCCGGGTGAATGGCGGGCTCAACATGGCCCGTCCGCCGCAGGGCAGCCCGGTGATCTTTCAGGCCGGTGCTTCCGAACCCGGCCGCGAACTCGCCGCCGAGACCGCCGAGGTAGTGTTCGGCGCCGCGGTGACGCATGAGGAGGCCGTGCATTTCTACCGCGACCTGAAGGGGCGAATGGCGCGTTATGGCCGCCACCCGGACGAGCTCAAGATCCTGTCGGGCGTCTCCATCGTGGTGGGGGAGAGCGAGCAGCATGCGCGCGAGAAATGGGCGTACTGGCAGGAGAACGTCCATATCGACATCGGGCTGATGTACCTCAAGACGGATCTGGAGACCGACCTCTCCGATCTGCCGTTGGACGAGCCGGTGCCGCTGCACCGCATTCCCGAATCCGCCAACTTCACCCATGTCTATTTCGACGAGATCGTGGGGTTGATCCGGCAGGGCCTCACGCTGCGCGAGGTGTGCAAACGCTACAATCGCAGCAAGGCGATCTTTTTCGGTACGCCCGTGCAGATCGCCGACCAGATGCAGGACTGGGTCGAGGGGGGTGCCTCCGACGGCTTCATGATGGCGTTCCCGGTGCTGCCGGACAGCCTGACCGAGTTCACCCAGCAGGTCGTGCCCGAATTGCAGCGTCGCGGGCTGTTCCGGCTGGACTATGAAGGGACGACCTTGCGCGACAATCTGGGCCTGCGGCGTCCGCCCAACCGCTACGCGACCGCCCGCGCGGCGGCCGCCCATGATGCCGCCGCCGGCGGTGGCGTTCCGGTCCTGGCGGGCGAAGGCTGACCGCGCGCACGGATGGCGGCAGGCGGTACCGTTCGCGCGGCTCGGCGCGCGCGACATGGCGGAGGCGCGGGCGAGTACCCATTCATGGGTATTGGCCCGCATGATCCCGCTGATCTTACATCGCCGGGCGAAATCCGGCGCCGACGCCGGCCGCGAGGTGATGCGGTCGCTTCGCCGGCAGCCCGATCTGACTGATTGCTTGGGGGATATTCATGGCGTCCACCTTCCATATGGCCTGGTTTCTCCAGGGGTCGAGCGCGCAGGCGTGGGGCGAGCCCTGGACGGGGAATATCGGCAGCGAGTGGATGACTGCGGATCTGTTCGTGGACCTCGCCCGGTCCATCGAGCGCGCCTGCTTCGACTACCTGCTGATCGAGGACTCCATTTTCATCGGCGAGAACTGGCAGAATTCGCGCGACATCTTCCTGAAGAACGGCATCTGCGTGCCGCGCCAGGAGCCTTCGGTGGTCGCAACCCTCCTCGCGGCATCTACGAAGCGGCTCGGCATCGTGCCGACACTGTCGACCTTCGCCTATCACCCTTATCTCACCGCCCGCATCATCGGCTCGCTCGACCAAATCTCCGGCGGGCGTGCCGGCTGGAACCTGGTCACCGGTTTCAATGATCTCGCGGCGCGGAACTTCGGGCTGGACGGCATGGCCGACCATGACGAGCGCTACGTCATGGCCGAGGAATACGCCACGATCGTCAAGCAGCTGTGGAGTTCCTGGGAGCCGGGCGCGATCCTCGACGACCATGAGAAGGGTGTGCTCATCGACCCGGCCAAGGTCCACACCATAGACTATCGGGGGACCTATTACGCCTCGCGTGGCCCGCTGAATTCCGGCCCGTGCCCCCAGGGCCAACCGATCATCGCCCAGGCGGGCGGCTCCCCGGCCGGGCGCGCCTTCGCCGCCGCCCATGCCGACACCATCGTCGCCGCGCCGACCGGCATCGACGCGATGAAGCGCTACCGCGAGGAGGTCCGGGCGCAAATGGCGGCGATGGGGCGCGATCCCGACCGCTGCAAGCTGCTGTTCCTGCTGTCACCCATCGTCGCCGAGACGGAGGAACAGGCGCAATGGTATGCCGAGCAGCGCCAGGTGCAGACTGCCGAGAACACATCCGCGCGGCTGGCCCGGCTCGGCTGGGCGACCAATATCGACTTCTCGCAGTTCGATCTCGACACGCCGGTCGGGGAACTGACCACCAATGGTACGCAGTCGACGTTGCAGGCCTTTCTCGTCCGCGCCGGCCAACGGACGCTGCGCGAGGCCATCGTCGCCCATTACGGACACGGTTACTGCGTCGATGTGGTCGGCACCCCGGAAAGTGCCGCGGCGCAGATGGGCGAGATCATGGAGGAGGTCGGTGGCGACGGTTTCCTCATCGTCCTGCCGGACGTCAGCCGCCGCTCGATCGCGACCATCACGGATGGGCTCGTACCGGCCTTGCAGCGGCGGGGATTGATGCGCAAGGCTTACGAGCACCAGCATTTACGCGATAATCTACTCGCGTTTTGAGGCAGACGTGACCCGTCGCCGGGCGATGCTGCCGGTCAATGCGGCGCGAGCAGAACTATTTTCCATGTGCGTTCCGCATGGCTCGGGGCCATGGCGAAAGCTCGGGACGCTCAATGGAGCCTCATCGCTGCGACCGAAACTCGCGGGACGATGGGCTCCGTATTAAGCCGCGTCAGGCAGTTCGGGCGAAGCGCCAATCATGGTGAAGCGTGACCGCGGGGGCGCTCACATTGGCTTCCTCGGCAGCCTGCCGGGCAACCGTGTGAATATCGTGGCGGCTCAGGCCGAGTTCGCCGAGTTCGCGATCCGTATAGGCAGAAAGCTCGTCGACGACCTTGTTGTAGACGCGGCGACGCGCAAAAGCCGCCCGCAAGGTGATGCCGATCTGTTCGATCTGCATGATGTGTTCTCCTTGTTTTTGCATGCTGCAGAGCAGCAAGTTCAAGGAGAATGTAGTGTGCGATGCAGCATTCAGGTAGGGCGCAATCGCGTGCGAGCTATGCGCTGAGCTCAGGTCAGAAAATGCAAAAAACCGCCGACCCGGTGGGCACACGGGTCGGCGGCAGGAGGTGGGTCCGGCGGGAGACGGCCCACCATCCGAGGCGGGACACAATCCCGGCTCTGGATGAAAATTCGTCGTCTGCGGGCGAGTACTCGCCGCCTGGCGGCAGGGAGAGCTGACCTTCGACCTGGAGCTCTTTCCTGATGCTGAGCCCGCTCCGCCCGAAGGGGAGTCAGGCGGCCAGATCCTCCGCCGGCGCCTTGGCACCGGTCATGAACGCAACCGCGTCGGACATGGTGTAGTCCTTCGGATCGATCACGCAGAGGCGACGACCCAGCCGGTGAATGTGGATGCGGTCGGCAATCTCGAAGACATGCGGCATGTTGTGGCTGATCAAAACGATCGGCAGACCACGCGAGCGCACTTCGAGGATCAACTCCAGCACCCGACGCGACTCCTTGACGCCCAGCGCGGCCGTCGGCTCGTCCATGATGACGACGCGTGAACCGAAGGCCGCTGCGCGCGCAACCGCCACGCCCTGCCGCTGGCCGCCCGAGAGAGTCTCCACCGGCTGATTGATGCTCTGCACGGTCATCAGCCCGAGTTCGGAGAGCTTGTCACGTGCGATCTTCTGCATCGCCGGCCGGTCGAGCATCCGGAACACCGAGCCGAGCACGCCCGGCCGGCGCATCTCGCGGCCGAGGAACATGTTGTCGGCGATGGACAGGCTGGGCGAGAGCGCCAGTGACTGGTGCACGGTCTCGATCCCGGCCCTCTGGGCATCCATTGGCGAGGCGAAGCGTGTCACCTGGCCGTCGAGCCGTATCTCGCCCTCGTCGGGGATAAGTGCGCCGGACAGCGCCTTGATGAGCGAGGACTTGCCGGCACCGTTGTCGCCGATGACAGCGAGAATCTCGCCGGGATAAAGGTCGAAATCGGCCCGGTCCATGGCTGTCACCCGGCCGTAGCGTTTGACGAGACCGCGGGCGGACAGAACCGGCACACGCGGGCTGGAGGCGGGCTTGCGTTCGGTGAGCGAGGCCGTGGTACTCATGCCGACACCTTGCGGATCCACTGGTCGAGGGCGACCGCGACGATGATGAGGATGCCGACGGTGAATTCCTGCCACAGCACGTCGACGCCGGAGAGCGCGAGGCCGTTGCGGAACACCCCGACGATGAGTGCGCCAATGAGCGTGCCGATGATGGAGCCGCGCCCGCCGAAGAGGCTCGCGCCGCCGATCACCACCGCTGTGATGCTGTCCAGATTGGCCGTCTGACCGGCCTGCGGGCTCACCGAGCCGATGCGGCCGATCAGAGCCCAGGCGCCGAGCGCGCAGACGACGCCGGCTGCCACATAGACCGTGAACAGCACTTTGCGGGTACGAATGCCAGCAAGCTCGGCGGCGGCGGGGTCGTCGCCGACCGCATAGAGATGCCGGCCGAAGGCCGTACGGTTGAGAATGTACCAGACAAGGGCAATCAGCCCCAGCATGAAGAAGGAACCATAAGTGAAACGGGCACCGAACAGTTCCACCGGCGTGCCGAGGAACTGAAGGAATGCCGCCGCCTTCGCCACATCCTGCGAGCGGATGGTCTCCGAACCCGAGTACCACAGGTTCAGCGCGAAAAAGATCGACCAGGTACCCAGCGTTACGATGAAGGGCGGGAGTTTCAGCCGCGTGACCAGAACGCCATTGATGGCGCCACAGCCGCCGCCCACGGCAATGCCGGCGAGAAAGGCGAGCGGCGCGGGTACGCCGAGCGTCACCGCAAGCTTGCCCATCACCACCGAGCAGAGCACCATGATGGCGCCCACCGACAGGTCAATGCCGGCGGTGATGACGATCAGCGTCTGGGCGATGCCGATGATGCCGATGATCGTCACCTGCTGGATGATCAGCGACAGGTTGAAGGACGACAGAAACCGGCCGCCCACGATGAGACTGAAGCCGATGATGCCGAGCAGCAGCACGATCGCCGGCACCGCGGTCGGATTGGCATGCAGGAAGTGCTGCACGCGCTGCAAGGGCGATTTGGGGGTGACGTCGAACTCGGCCACGCGGGTGTCGCGCTTCTCGAGTACCTGCTCGAAGGCCTGCTTCACCGGGCGGCCCGTCGAGGGCACACCGGAACTGCTCACATCGGTCATCGCCACATCCTCCGCAGACCAGCCACGCGCTGGCGAGGCGCGAGGCCAGGCGAGACGCCAGCCGCCTCTTCCCTGATTTTAGGCATGGGCGATCCGCGCCGCACGAATGCGGCGCGGAAGGGGATCAGCCCCAGCACTTCTTCAGCCCCTCGGCGGACGACGACGACGGAAGTCCCTGAACCGGCTTGTCCGTAATCAACTCGACACCCGTATTCACGAAGTCGAGGCCGGGGGTGGCCTGCGGCTTGGCACCGGTCTTGGCGAACTGGAACACGGCTTCGACGCCCTTGGACGCCATCAGCAGCGGGAATTGCATCGAGGTGGCGCCGATGACGCCGTCGGCGACATTGCGCACGCCCGGACAACCGCCGTCGACCGAGACGATCAGTACGTCTTTCTCGCGGCCGACCGACTTCAGCGCCTCGTAGGCGCCGGCCGCAGCCGGCTCGTTGATGGTGTAAACCACGGAGACCTCAGGGTCCTTCTGGAGCAGATTCTCCATCGCCTTGCGGCCGCCCTCCTCATTGCCGAGCGTGGTGTCGTGCCCGACGATGCGCGGATCCTTCTCGTCACCAATCACCGCCGGATTGGCGAGATCGACACCGAAGCCCTTGAGGAAGCCCTGGTCGCGGGCGACGTCGACCGAGATCTGGTTCACGTTGAGGTCGAGAAGCGCGATCTTGGCCGAGCCGGCCTTCTCGCCAAGCACCTTCGCAGCCCACTGGCCGACATACTGACCCGCCAGGAAATTGTCGGTCGCGAAGGTGGCGTCGGCTGCGCTTGCCGGGTCGAGGGGCGTGTCGAGCGCGATCACCAGGATGCCCGCGGCGCGGGCCTTTTCGATCGACGGCACGATGGCGCGGCTGTCATTGGGCGTAATCAGGATGCCCTTGGCGCCGGCGGCGATGAGGTTCTCCACCGCCGCGACCTGCGCGTCGTTGTCACCATCGACCTTGCCGGCGAAGGAGCGCAGCTCCATCCCCAGTTCGTCCGCCTTGGCCTGCGCGCCCTCCTTCATCTTCACGAAGAAGGGGTTGGTATTGGTCTTGGTGATGATGCCGACGATCGGCTTGTCGGCGGCGAGGGCCCCGCCGAGCGAGGCGGTGGCGAGCACGATCGCGGAAGCTGCCGACAAGACGAGACGATGCCGGAATGAGCGGCGCATTTTTCCCTCCCATGGGACGCTGATGTGGAGCGCGAGTTCGCCTCGCGGCCTGTTCTTTGACGCTTCCATGAAGCAACACCTGCAGGTGGGTGTCAATAAATAAATCACGCGGATTTATTTATTGACTTGGCCGGCTTGCCTGCCCATGCTCGTGACGATAAGCGTGCCCGGATAAAGCGGCAGCGCACATAACAAGACGGCGGAGGAGCGCGAGGAGCATGGACGACCCTGCGTCCTGCACGATTCTGGAAGGTTTGCCCCCGCCGTCTACGACTGCCGGGCGCGGTACAAATCAGGCTGGCGTGCGTCTCTACAATGAGCGGCTGATTCTCTCGCTGATCCGGCGCCACGGCGCACTCGGCAAGGTGGACATCGCCAATCTGACCGGGCTTTCCACCCAGACCACCACCGTGATCATGAACCGGCTGCAGGCGGACGGTCTGCTGCTCGCCGGCGAACGCCAGCGTGGGCGCATCGGCCAACCCTCCGTGCCCTTCTCGCTGAACCCGGACGGCGCCTTCGGGCTGGGTTTGATGATCGGGCGGCGTTCATCCGATCTGGTGCTGATGGATTTCACCGCTGGTATCCGTGCCCGCGCCCGGACTACCTATGCCTACCCACTGCCGCGCACGCTGACCGACTTCGCCGAAGCCGAAATTCCTCGGCTCGTCGGAACGCTGAACGACGAGCAACGGGCCCGCATCACCGGGCTCGGCGTCGCCATGCCCTTCGAATTGTGGAACTGGGAAACGGATCTCGGAACCCCGCCGGGGGCGCTGGCTGGGTGGCGCGATTTCGACGCTGCCAAGACGGTTGGGTCGCTGTTTCCCCATTGGCCGGTTCGGATGTGCAACGACGCCACATCCGCCTGCGCCGCCGAGCTGACCTTCGGCCGCGGCGCGGGGCTTCACGACTTTGCCTATCTCTATATCGGCACCTTTATCGGCGGCGGCGTGGTGCTGAACGGGACCCTCTTCCCCGGCCGCTCGGGCAATGCCGGCGCGCTTGGCTCCATGCCGATCCTTCGCCGCGAGCCGGATGGTACGGGTAGCCTGCAACAGCTCATCCGTACGGCCTCCATTTATCGGCTGGAGCGCCGGCTGGTCGCCCGTGGGCTCGTGGGAACCGACATCTGGGCCTCGCCGGACGACTGGTCGGCCTTTGCCGGTCCGCTGGAAGACTGGATCGACGAGGCGGCCGACGGCCTCGCTCAGGCCATTGCGGCGATGCTGTCGGTAATCGATTTCGAGGCGATCGTGATCGATGGCGCCTTTCCCGCCGACGTGCGTGCCCGGCTTGTCGAGCGCACCCGCCTGCGTTTTGCCGCCATCGACCGGCAAGGACTCACCGACACCGTGGTGATGGAGGGTTCGGTCGGCCGCGACGCCCGCGCCATCGGTGGCGCCGCGCTGCCGCTCCTGGCCGCCTTTGCCCGCGATTTCGACGTGCTCTTCAAGGACTAGACCATGCTCAAAGGTATCGACCCGCTGATCGGACCGACACTGCTGATGATGCTGCGGGCCATGGGCCATGGCGACGAGATCGCCATCGTCGACGCCAACTACCCGGCCGACGCCCATGCGCGACGCCTGGTCCGGATGGACGGGCATTCCGCTCCCGCGATTGTCGACGCCGTCCTGTCCGTGATGCCCCTTGACGCCGCGGTCGAGCACGCCGCCTTCCGGCCTTGCGCCTATGGCGACTGCGGGCGGTTGGAGTCGGTATTCGTCGAGTTCCAGGAGATCATCGACCGCCGCGAGCCGGGGTTCCAGCTGGTGCCCATCGCGGGCGAGCCGTTTTACGACCGCATCCGCGCCGCCTATGCGATTGTCGCTTCGGGCGAGCGCCGGCTCTACGGCAACATCATCCTGCGCAAGGGTGTCATCCAGCCGGAAGGGACCACCTCATGATCCTCGTTTGTGGGGAAGCGCTGATCGACCTCTTCGTCGGTTCACCGGAGGGCACCGAGATGCCCGCGCGCGCGGTCGCCGGCGGGTCGCCGTTCAACGTCGCTATCGGGCTCGCCCGCCTCGGCGCGCGCTCGGCCTTCCTCGGGGGCATATCGCGCGACCGTTTCGGCATGCTGCTCGCCGACATCCTTGAGCGCGAGGGTGTGGATGCCAGCTTCATCATGCGCACAGACCGGCTTTCCACCCTCTCGGCCATCGCCACCGCTCCGGACGGGCAGCCCCGCTATTCTTTCCACGGCGAATCGGCCGCCGACCGCTCGCTGGCGGCGGAAAATCTCCCGGACCGGCTGCCGGACGAAGTGCGCGCGCTCACATTCGGCTCCTACACCATGGTGGTGGAGCCGGTCGGCTCCGCTTACGCCATGCTCGCCGAGCGGGAAAAGGGGCGGCGGGTGATCAGCGTCGATCCCAATGTGCGGCCGACCGTGGTTTCCGACATGAAGCGCTGGAACGCCGCCGCCGCCCGCTTCTATCGCTGCGCGACCATCGTCAAGGCGAGCGACGAGGATGTGCGCATTGCCTTCGGTGAGGGCACCTCGCTCGCCGATGCCGCCGCCTACTGGCTCGGCTATGGCGCCCGGCTAGTGTTGATCACGCGCGGGGCGGAAGGGGCGATGGCCTTCGGCGGCGCGGGCGCGGTCGAGGTGCCCGGCCGCAAGGTGAGCGTACGCGACACAGTCGGCGCGGGCGACACCTTCCATGCCGCGCTGCTGGCACGCCTCGCCGCAACCGGCCGGCTCGACGAGGATGCCATCGCCGGGCTCGACCGCGACGCGCTCGGCGACTTGCTCGCTTATGCGACGGCAGCGGCTTCCGTGACCATCACCCGCCGCGGTGCCGACCTGCCGCACCGCGCCGATGTCGAGGCGGTGCTCGCCCAGGAATCTGCCTTACCGGGCATTTCGCTGGCGGTCTAGGGGTTTGACGCGGCGCTGCATCAAGCCATCGCCGCTACGCCGACATCCCCGCGGCGTGCGAAATTGCGGAATGGCGGGAGCTCAGACGGCCCAGCATCACCCCGAGCCGCGGGATGCCTATCGCCCGAACGCCGCGAAGTCGTCGGCGCCGTGGGCGCCCGCGACGGGCGTGCAGCGGAGGCCGCGTTGTCCCCGCATCTCCGATGCTCTATGCGACCTTGATGGCGGGTGTTGCTTTGGTCACGTCACCTGCCGAAC
>JAEZMI010000343.1 GCA_023414975.1 Pseudomonadota bacterium
CGCAGTTCATGGACCAGACCAACCCGCTGTCCGAGATCACGCACAAGCGTCGTCTCTCGGCCCTCGGCCCGGGCGGTCTGACCCGCGAGCGCGCCGGCTTCGAGGTGCGCGACGTGCACCCGACGCATTACGGCCGCATCTGCCCGATCGAAACGCCGGAAGGCCCGAACATCGGCCTCATCAACTCGCTGGCGACCTTCGCCCGCGTGAACAAGTACGGCTTCATCGAGGCGCCCTATCGCCGCGTGCGCGACAGCCAGGTGCAGGACGAGGTGGTCTATCTCTCCGCCATGGAGGAGGGGAAGTACTACGTCGCCCAGGCGAACATCCCGCTGGATTCGGAAGGCCGCTTCACCGAGGACCTGATCGTTTGCCGCCATGCCGGCGACGTTCTCCTCGTGACGCCGGACCGCGTCGACTTCATGGACGTGTCGCCCAAGCAGCTCGTCTCGGTCGCCGCCGCGCTTATTCCGTTCCTCGAGAACGACGACGCGAACCGCGCCCTCATGGGCTCGAACATGCAGCGTCAGGCCGTGCCGCTGGTCCGTGCCGACGCCCCCTTCGTGGGCACCGGCATGGAATCGGTGGTGGCGCGTGACTCGGGCGCGGCCATCGCGGCCCGCCGCACCGGCGTCATCGACCAGGTGGACGCGACCCGTATCGTCATCCGCGCGACGGAAGAGACCGATCCGTCGAAGTCGGGCGTCGACATCTACCGCCTGCAGAAGTTCCAGCGCTCCAACCAGTCGACCTGCATCAACCAGCGTCCGCTGGTGCGCGTGGGCGACCGGGTGAAGAAGGGCGACATCATCGCGGACGGTCCCTCGACCGATCTCGGCGATCTCGCGCTCGGCCGGAACATCCTCGTCGCGTTCATGCCGTGGAACGGCTACAACTTCGAGGACTCCATCCTTCTCTCCGAGAACATCTCGAAGGGCGACATCTTCTCCTCGATCCACATCGAGGAATTCGAGGTGATGGCCCGCGACACCAAGCTCGGGCCGGAGGAAATCACGCGCGACATTCCGAACGTGTCGGAAGAGGCGCTGAAGAACCTCGACGAAGCCGGCATCGTCTATATCGGCGCCGAAGTGCAGGCGGGCGACATTCTCTGCGGCAAGATCACGCCGAAGGGTGAGTCCCCGATGACCCCGGAAGAGAAGCTGCTGCGCGCCATCTTCGGCGAGAAGGCGGCGGATGTGCGCGACACCTCGCTGCGCGTTCCCCCGGGCGTCACCGGCACGGTCGTCGAGGTCCGCGTGTTCAACCGCCACGGCGTCGACAAGGACGAGCGCGCCCAGGCGATCGAGCGCGAGGAAATCGAGCGTCTGGCCAAGGACCGCGACGACGAGCAGGCGATCCTCGACCGCAACGTCTTCGGCCGTCTGGCCGAGATGCTCGACGGCAAGACCGGCGTCGCCGGCCCCAAGGGCTTCAAGAAGGATACGGCGATCACCCGCTCGGTGCTGGCCGACTATCCGCGCAGCCAGTGGTGGCAGTTCGCCGTCGCCGACGACCAGATGATGAGCGAGCTGGAAGCGATCCGTAACCAGTACGACGAGTCGAAGAAGCGCCTTGAGCAGCGCTTCCTCGACAAGGTCGAGAAGCTCCAGCGCGGCGACGAGCTGCCGCCGGGCGTGATGAAGATGGTCAAGGTCTTCATCGCCGTGAAGCGCAAGATCCAGCCGGGCGACAAGATGGCCGGCCGGCACGGCAACAAGGGCGTGGTCTCGCGCATCGTCCCGGTCGAGGACATGCCGTTCCTTGAGGACGGCACCCCGGTCGACATGGTGCTCAACCCGCTCGGCGTGCCCTCGCGCATGAACGTCGGTCAGATCCTGGAAACGCATCTCGGCTGGGCCTGTGCGGGCCTCGGCAAGGTGATCGACCGGGCGATCGAGGCCTATCGCGAGCAGAACGACATTGCGCCGCTGAAGGATGCCTTCGGCAAGATCTACGGGAAGGACGAGACGATTGCCTCGCTGGACGAGGACGGTCTGGTTGAGCTCGGCTCCAACCTGCGGCGCGGCGTGCCCATCGCCACGCCGGTGTTCGATGGCGCCCGCGAGGCGGATATCGAGCGCATGCTGGAGCTGGCCGGCCTCGACAAGTCGGCGCAGTCCACCCTGTATGACGGGCGCACCGGCGATCAGTTCGACCGTAAGGTGACGGTCGGCTACATCTACATGCTGAAGCTGCATCATCTCGTCGACGACAAGATCCATGCACGCTCGATCGGCCCGTACTCGCTCGTCACCCAGCAGCCGCTGGGCGGCAAGGCGCAGTTCGGCGGTCAGCGCTTCGGCGAAATGGAGGTGTGGGCGCTGGAAGCCTACGGCGCCGCTTACACGCTGCAGGAAATGCTCACCGTGAAGTCCGACGACGTCGCGGGCCGTACCAAGGTCTACGAGGCCATCGTGCGCGGCGACGACACCTTCGAAGCGGGCATTCCCGAGAGCTTCAACGTTCTCGTGAAGGAGATGCGTTCGCTCGGCCTCAATGTCGAGCTGATGAACTCCAAGACCCATGCGGCGGTGCCGGGCGCGGGCGAGACGCTGCCAGCGGCTGAATGACCGACTGACTGACCAGCACGAGGGGCCGGACGCGGCCTCTCGTGTTCGCCCTCGTCATAGACAGAACTTTCAGTGACCTCAGCGACCCGCGGCGGCGGGGGCGGGGTCCAGCCGAAGGAGACGGCGATGAATCAAGAGGTCATGAATCTCTTCAACCCGGCGGCGCCGGCGCCGACTTTCGATCAGATCAAGATCTCGATCGCGAGTCCGGAAAAGATCCTGTCGTGGTCCTTCGGTGAGATCAAGAAGCCGGAGACCATCAACTACCGGACCTTCAAGCCCGAGCGCGACGGCCTGTTCTGCGCGCGCATCTTCGGGCCGATCAAGGACTACGAGTGCTTGTGCGGCAAGTACAAGCGCATGAAGTACAAGGGCATCATCTGCGAGAAGTGCGGCGTCGAGGTCACGCTTTCGCGCGTGCGCCGCGAGCGCATGGGCCACATCGAACTGGCCGCGCCCGTCGCTCACATCTGGTTCCTGAAGTCGCTCCCGAGCCGCATCGGCCTGCTGCTCGACATGACGCTGAAGGACCTCGAGCGCATACTGTACTTCGAATATTACTGCGTCATCGAGCCGGGCCTCACCCCGCTGAAGGAGCGTCAGCTCCTCTCGGAAGAGGACTATCTGCGCGCGCAGGAAGAGTATGGCGACGACTCGTTCACCGCGCTGATCGGCGCGGAGGCGATCCGCGAGCTGCTGCGCTCGATGGACCTGGAAAAGATCGCCGGCAATCTGCGCAAGGAGATCGCCGAGGCGACCACCGAGCTGAAGCCGAAGAAGCTCGCCAAGCGCCTGAAGATCGTCGAGGCCTTCCAGATGTCGGGCAACCGCCCGGAGTGGATGATCCTCACGCATGTGCCGGTCATCCCGCCGGACCTGCGTCCGCTGGTGCCGCTCGATGGCGGCCGCTTCGCGACGTCGGACCTCAACGACCTGTACCGCCGCGTCATCAACCGTAACAACCGCCTGAAGCGGCTGATCGAGCTGAAGGCGCCGGACATCATCATCCGCAACGAGAAGCGCATGC
>JAEZMI010000039.1 GCA_023414975.1 Pseudomonadota bacterium
GCCCGTAATAGGCGCGCACCGTCGCGAATTTCTGCCAGTCGTCGCCGGGCATCCGGCTGAGCACCGTGCCCTTGCCGTGCACCACCTCGTCATGGGAGAGCGGCAGGACGAAATTCTCGCTGAAGGCGTACACGAAGCCGAAGGTGATCTTGTCGTGGTGCCACGGCCGGTACACGGGATCGAGCCCCATATAGTCCAGCGTGTCGTGCATCCAGCCCATGTTCCATTTGAAGCCGAAGCCGAGGCCGCCGGCGAAAACCGGGTGCGACACGCCGGCCCAGGAGGTCGATTCCTCCGCGATCACCACCGTCCCCGGATGCTCGGCGTAGATCGTCTCGTTGGCACGGCGCAGGAACGCGACGGCGTCCTTGTTGTCGTTGGAGCCGTCCGGGTTGGGCGACCACTCGCCATCCTTGCGCGAATAGTTGAGGTAGAGCATCGAGGCGACCGCATCCACGCGCAGCCCGTCGATGTGGAAGCGGTCGAGCCAGTACAGCGCGTTGGCGATCAGCATGTTGGCGACTTCGCGCCGGCCGAAATCGTAGATCGCCGTGTTCCAGTCCGGATGGAAACCGCGCCTCGGGTCGGCGTGCTCATAGAGCGGCCCGCCGTCGAAATGGGCGAGCCCGTGGATATCGGTCGGGAAGTGCGCCGGCACCCAGTCGAGAATGATCGAAAGCCCGGCCTGATGCGCACGGTCGACGAAGCGGGCGAAGCCGGCCGGGTCGCCGAAACGGCTGGTAGGGGCGAAGAGGCCGATTGGCTGATACCCCCAGGACGCGTCGAGCGGATGTTCGGAAACCGGCAGCAGCTCGATATGGGTGAAGCCCATCCAGCTCGCATATTCGACAAGCTGGTCGGCCAGTTCGTCATAGGTCAGCCAGCGGTCGCCCTCGCCCCGCCTCCACGAGCCCAGATGCACCTCGTAGACCGACATCGGTCGGCGCCGGGCCTCGCCGGAGGCGCGGGCGGCGATATGCGCGTCGTCGTGCCACTCGAAATTGTCGGTCCGCGCCACGACGGAACCCGTCGCGGGGCGAAGCTCGCCGCGAAAGCCGAACGGGTCGGCCTTCAGCGGCAGCAAGCGGCCATCGGCGGCGATGATCTCGTATTTATAGATCGTGCCTTCGCCGACACCCGGCGCGAAGATCTCCCACAGGCCGCTATCCACGCGCTTGCGCATCTGATGCCGACGGCCGTCCCAGTGGTTGAAGTCACCGACCACCGACACGCGGGATGCATTGGGCGCCCAGACGGCGAAGCGCACGCCCTCGACGCCTTCATGGGTCGTGGGATGGGCGCCCAGCCGCTCATAGAGCGCCCGATGCGTGCCCTCCACCAGCAGATGGTCGTCGAGCGGGCCGAGGACGGGCCCGAAGGAATAGGGATCGTCTAGCCGCCAGTCGCCGCCCGCATTGCGGGCATGGAGGCAATAGCGCGCCCAGGCGGGCCGGCCCTCGATCAAACCCTCAAAGAAGCCCGCGGCATGCCGGCGGGTCAGCGCCAGAAAGGCCGTGCCGTCCGGCTCGGTCGCGGTGAGTTCGCCCGCGTCGGGAACGAAGGCGCGGATGACGAGCCCCTTGGGCGTCTCATGCGGCCCGAGGACACCGAAGGGATCAGGATGGCGGCCGGCGACGAGAGCGTCGACTTCCTCGTCGGGGGCCTGCCAGTCAAGCATCGTCACCACGTCTCCTGCGCCGGACTCGCACCATCAAGACCCGACCGCCTTGAAGGTTCCTTTACCGCCGCGCGAAAGTCCATAATCGCTGACGTAATATCTGCTTACAAAGCACGGGACGTCGCAGGGCCGGCGAATGGGGGCGCCCTCCAATACCGACGGAAGGTATTGTTCGCAAAACCGGCCCTCCCCTTTGACGAACGGCAGGAGAGTCCGCCGAGGGGGCCGGTCTGTCCGCCGCCCTTGTAAAGCCGGGCGGCGCGCCGACGCGCCGGGACCGCCCGGCGCACCGGGCGGCTCGTCACAGGCGCCGGAAGCTCACGTCTTGGCGCGCACGTTGCGCACCGGCACGTTCCAGATGTCGTGGGCGTATTCGGAGATCGTCCGGTCGGACGAGAACCATCCCATATTGGCCGTGTTGATGACGCTGGACGTCCACCAGGCCGGCCGGTTGTTCCAGCGCTCGTCCACCTTGCGCTGGGCGTCCCAATAGGCGCCGAAATCGGCCGTCACGAGGAAATAGTCGTGGTGGCGCAGGGCGTCGACCAGCGGTTTGAAGCGGTCCGGCTCGTCGGGCGAGAAGACACCCGCCTCCACCGCGTCCAGCACCTCGGCGAGATGGTGCGATTTCTGGATGGAGCCGTACTCATCGATGCCGGTGCGGCGGCGCTCCTCGACCTCTTCCGCCGTCAGGCCGAAGATGAAGATGTTGCTGTCGCCGACATGCTCCTTGATCTCGACATTGGCGCCGTCGAGCGTGCCGATGGTGAGCGCGCCGTTGAGCGCCATCTTCATGTTGCCGGTGCCGGAGGCTTCCATGCCGGCGGTCGAGATCTGTTCCGAAAGGTCCGCCGCCGGGATGATGCTCTCGGCGAGGCTCACATTGTAGTTGGGCAGGAACACGACCTTGAGCAGATCGCGCACGGTCGGGTCGTCATTGACGACGCGCGCGACGTCGTTGGCCAGCTTGATGATGAGCTTGGCCATGTGATAGCTCGCCGCCGCCTTGCCGGAGAAGATCTTGACGCGCGGCGCCCAGTTCTTCGCGGGGTTGGCGCGCATCGCGTCGTAGAGGGCGATGGTCTCCAGCACGTTCAGCAGCTGGCGCTTGTACTCGTGGATGCGCTTGATCTGCACGTCGAACAGCGCGCCGGGATTGACCTTGATGTCCAGCCGGTCGCGGATGATGCGGGCGAGCGCCACCTTGTTCTGCCGGCGCACCGCGGCCAGCCGGTCATGCAGCGCCTTGTCGGTCGCGAAAGCCTCCAGCTTCTTCAGCTCGGACGGATCGTCCAGCACGCCCGGCCCGCACACCTCCACGAGAAGGTTCGTGAGGCCGGGATTGGCCTGGTAGAGCCAGCGGCGGAAGGTGATGCCGTTGGTCTTGTTGTTCATGCGCTCGGGGTAGAGCCGGTAGAAATCCTTGAAGACCGTGCTCTTCATCAGCTCGCTGTGCAGCGCCGCGACGCCGTTGATCGAGTGCGAGCCGAGGAAGGCGAGGTTGCCCATGCGCACGCGGCGGCCATGGTCTTCCTGGATCAGCGAGACGGAGGAGAGCAGCGCGTCGTCGCCGGGGAACTCCGTGCGCACCTTCTCCAGATGCTTGGCGTTGAGCAGGTAGATGATCTGCATGTGGCGCGGCAGCACCCGCTCCATCAGCGGCACCGGCCAGGTCTCCAGCGCCTCCGGCAGCAGGGTGTGGTTGGTGTAGGAGATAGTCCGCGTCGTGATGTCGAAGGCTTCGTCCCAGCCGATGTCGTACTCGTCCACCAGCACGCGCATCAGCTCGGCCACCGCGATGGCCGGGTGGGTGTCGTTGAGCTGGATCGCCACCTTGTCGGGCAGCGAGCGCACATCGCCGAAGCTGTCGACATGGCGGCGGATAAGGTCGTGCAGCGAGGCGGCGGTGAAGAAATATTCCTGCCGCAGCCGCAGTTCCTGCCCCGCGGGCGTCGCGTCGGAGGGGTAGAGCACCTTCGAGATGGCTTCGGCCTTCACCTGGTCGACCAGCGCGCCCACATGGTCGCCCTGGTTGAAGGCATCGAGCCGCAGCGGGTCGGCCGCGCGGGCGGACCAGAGGCGCAGCGTGTTCACATGCCGGCCGCGCCAGCCGACGATGGGCGTGTCATACGCGACCGCCTCGACCGTCTCGGCCGGATGCCAGATCTGCTTCTTGCGGTCATTGCCGACCGCCACCGCCTCGACCGAGCCGCCGAAGCCGATGTCGTAATAGACCTCCGGCCGCTCGAACTCCCACGGGTTGCCGAAGGACAGCCAGTCCTCCGGGTATTCCTGCTGCCAGCCATTCTTCATCATCTGGCGGAACAGGCCGTTCTCGTAGCGGATGCCGTAGCCGTAAGCGGCGATGGAAAGCGTCGCCATGCTGTCCATGAAGCAGGCGGCGAGACGGCCGAGGCCGCCATTGCCCAGGGCTGCGTCGGGCTCCACCTGCCGCAGCCGGTCGAGATCGACGCCGAGATCGCCCAGCGCCGCCCTCACCGTGTCGAGCATTTCGAGGTTGGTCAGCGCGTCGAACAGGAGACGGCCGATGAGGAACTCCAGCGAGAGGTAGTAGACCCGCTTGCGCCCTTCCGAATAGGTCTGGCGCGTCGAGGTGATCCAGCGATCGACGATACGGTCGCGGGTGGCGAAGGCGGTTGCCAGGAACCAGTCGCGGTCGCTCGCGGCGGCCGGATTCTTGCCCACCGCATAGGTGAGCTTGGAGATCACCGCCGCGCGGAACTTGGCGACGTCGTCGCTCGCCGCGGGGGCGAGCGGGAGGGCGGGGGTCTCCGGCTTGTCCAGCATCTTGTCTTCGGCCTCGACTGACATACGGCTTCTGCTCCCGTTGCGGCCTTCCGCGCCCGGCTGAACCGGCACGCGGGACCACCCACTCTCATGCAACCTTTTGGCCAACTAGAGCGCGCGTTCCCCGCGCTGGAAAGCCGAAAGGCCGACAACGACCCAACCCAGGATCAGCATAGTCCCGCCCGTGGGGGCGGCCATAGGAAAAATGACGAGGCCCCAGAGCGCCCGCAGCGCCAGCGCGCCGCCGAACAGCAACGCGCCCAGCATCACCAGTCCCCCGCCCGCATCGGCCACGCCGAAGCGCGGCCCGCGCGCCGCCGCCAGCGCGACCACCGCGATGGCTCCGGCGGCGCCGAGCATGAGGAAATAGGCGGCGGTGGTCAGGTTTGGATCGGCGTTCATGTGAGCCCCGGCCGCGGCCGCGGCCACGCCTGCCGCACCCATCAGGCCGGAAAGCAGGACGATCAGGCGGCGAAACGGGTTCATGGCGTCACTCCGTGGCGATGACGTGGAAGAAGGTGCCCGACACCCGCCCGCGCCGGCTGCCGGCGGGGCCGAGCGATGTGCCCTGACCATCCGCCAGATCGACCAGCGGCGCATCCTCGCCCGGCTGTGTGACGCTGGCATAATGGAACTCATGCCCACGGAACCGTGCGCCGGCTGGGCCGAGCGCGGAAGCCGTGCGCGTCACCGCCCGGCGGTAGCCGAGATTGAGCCGGCGTCTGGCGAAGCTGGTGGCATGGCCGAGGAGGCCGAGCATGCGGTGAGGCGTGCCCTCGGCATCCTCCAGCCCTTCCCCCAGCACCATGAAGCCCCCGCATTCCCCATGCACCGGGCGGTCCTGCGCGATCGCGCGCACGGCGTCCCGGAAGCGCGTCGCCGCGGCGAGGCGCCCGGCATGGAGTTCGGGATAGCCGCCGGGCAGCCATACGGCATCGCAGTCCCCGGCCGGCGCCTCGTCGGCGAGCGGCGAGAACGGCAGGATCTCGGCGCCCGCCCCCCGCCAGCCGGCAACCAGATGCTCATAGGCGAAGGAGAAGGCGACGTCCCGCGCGAGCGCGATACGCTGCCCCGGCGGCGGCACCGCCGGCGCGGCCGGCATGCCTGTCGGGAGGTCGGGCGGCAGGTCGAGCGGCGCCGCCAGCGCCACCAGCGCGTCGAGGTCGACATGCGCCTCCACCGCAACCGCCAGCCGGTCGAGATGCGCGGCGAGCCCCTCATGCTCCACCGCCTGAACCAGACCCAGATGCCGCTCCGGCAGGCTCATCGCCGCCTCACGCGGCAGCCCGCCGAGCACGGCGAGCCCGGTCGCTGCGATGGCGTCGCCCGCCTGCGCGCGGTGCCGCTCGCTCGCCACCTTGTTGAGGATGACGCCGGCAATGCGCACGGCGGGGTCGTGCAGCGCGAAACCCCGCGCCACGGCGGCGGCCGATTGCGACTGGCCGGAAATGTCCATCACCAGCACCACCGGCAGGCCGAGCCGGGCCGCGAGGTCGGCGGCCGCCCCGGTACGTCCCGCTTCGCCGGCAATGCCGTCGAACAGCCCCATCGACGCCTCGATGACGAGGAGATCGGCCTCTCGCGCCGCCTCCCCCGCCAGCGCCGCGACGAGCGCGGGCGGCATGGCAAAGCTGTCGAGATTGCGCCCCGGCGCCCCGCTCGCCGCCGCGTGGAAGGCGGGGTCGATGTAATCCGGCCCGGACTTCGCCGCCCGCACCCGAAATCCGCGCCGCGCCAGGGCCTTCAGGAGGCCGAGCGTCACCGTCGTCTTGCCGGAGCCCGAGCGCGGCGCGGCAATGATGAAGCCACGCGCGGTCATGCGGCGGCTCCCGACGAAGCGGCAAGCCGAGCCCCGTCAAGCCGAGCCCCGTCATGGCCGGGCTTGGCCCGGCCATCCACGACTTTTCTGCGCGCCCGAGCAACAAGGAAGTCGTGGATCCTCGGGTCAAGCCCGGGGATGACGCCAAGCCGAGAGGTGACGGCTATGCGCCACTCCCTCATTCCCGCCCCCGGAATCGCCGCTGATAATGCGCGTCGTACAGCGCGCTCTCGCGGAACATCTCGCCACCCAGCGCCCGCCCGACCATGATGAGCGCGGTGCGCTCCACCGGCGCGGCGGCGACCCTCTCGCTTATGTCCGCCAGCGTGCCGGCGATCACCCGCTCGCTGGGGCGCGTCGCCTCCACCACGACCGCAACCGGACAGTCCGCGCCATAGAGCGGCGTCAGCTCCGCCACCACCCGGTCGAGCGCGTGGATGGCGAGATGGATGGCGAGCGTCGCCCCCGTGGCGCCGAAGGCGGCCAGCGTCTCCCCCTCCGGCATCGCCGAGGCACGACCGGACACGCGGGTGATAACGAGGCTCTGCGCCATGCCGGGCACGGTGAGTTCACGCCCCAGCACCGCGCTCGCCGCCGCGAAGGCGGGCACGCCGGGGGTGAGGGTGTAGGGAATGCCGCGGCGCTCCAGCCGGCGCACCTGCTCGGCCACCGCCGAATAGATCGACAGGTCGCCGGATTGCAGCCGCGCCACATCCTGCCCCGCCGCCTGCGCCGCCACGAATTCGGCCTCGATCTCGTCCAGCGACAGCGGCGCCGTGTCGACGATGCGCGCGCCGGCCGGGCACCAGTCGAGAACATCCGGCGGAACGATGGAGCCGGCATAGAGACAGACCGGGCAGCGGGCGATGAGGTCGCGGCCGCGTACGGTGATGAGGTCGGCTGCGCCCGGGCCGGCGCCGATGAAATGAATGGTCACGCTTTGGTCCAGGTCCATTG
>JAEZMI010000073.1 GCA_023414975.1 Pseudomonadota bacterium
GTTCCACAACCGTGCCGACGCCGGCGGCCGCTTCGGAAGCTCCGGTGCTGCGTCCGTCCGTGGCGGCGTCGGAATCCACGGGCACCGCGCTGCCGGGCGCGACCATCCTGACGCCGGGCAGCTTCTCGTCCAGCGGTCAGTAGCGGCTTTTCACGGCGAAACCTGACCAGCGATCCCGGCTCAGGGGCCGGGAACACGTCCGGTTGCGTCGTCATACTCTTGGGTTTGCCAGAGGCAAGACCCGAGCGCCCGGGATGAGGGACGAGCGCGGACGGCCCCGATCAGCGTATGGCCGCTCGGGCGATGTCCGCTCAGGCGATCTGCCTCGCCTGAAGGCGGATGACGCGCCGCCCCGTGCCGGCCATCGCCCGATGGCGGGCACGCGAAGAGCGGCGGACGACGGGCGTCCGCCCCCTTTGCGGCGTCAGATGAACCTGCCGTGGCAGTGCTTGTACTTCAGCCCCGAGCCGCAGGGGCAGGGCTCGTTGCGTCCGACGCGGCCCCAGGTGGAGGGGTCGTTCGGGTCGCGGGGCTGGCCGCTTTCCTCCACGGAGGGGGCGAGGGTGGCGCGGGCGGCGAATTCCGCGTCCGCGAGGGCGAACTCGTCCTCGCCCGTCTCGGCGTCGATGTGATGCGCCGCCATCTGCGGCAGTTCTTCCGCCGGCGGCTGCGTCATGATCTCCACCCGCATCATCTGGGCGGTCACGGCCTCGCGCAGATTGGCCAGCATGGCCTCGAAGAGCTGGAAGGCCTCGGATTTGTACTCGTTGAGCGGGTCGCGCTGGGCATAGCCGCGCAGGCCGACGACCTGGCGCAGATGATCGAGCGTGACGAGATGCTCGCGCCAGAGGTGATCCAGCGTCTGGAGAAGGATGGACTTCTCCACGTACCGCATGATCTCCGGGCCGTACTTGGCCGCCTTGGCCGCCATCGCCTCGTCCGCCCGGCGCTGCACGCGTTCGCGCATCTCCTCGTCGGCGATGCCCTCTTCGGCGGCCCATTCCTTCACCGGCAGGTCGAGACCGAGCACGCCGCGCAGCGCTTCGGCGAGCCCGTCCGTGTTCCACTGCTCGGGATAGGCGTTCGGCGGAACGAATTTGGTGACGAGGTCCTCGATGACGCCGTGGCGCATCTCGGCGACCGTCTCGGCCACGTCCTCGTCATGCATCAGTTCGATGCGCTGCTCGAAGACGACCTTGCGCTGGTCGTTCATCACGTCGTCATATTTCAGCAGGTTCTTGCGGATGTCGTAGTTGCGCGCCTCGACCTTCTGCTGCGCCTTTTCCAGCGCGCGGTTGATCCAGGGGTGGACGATCGCCTCGCCCTCCTTGAGGCCGAGCTTCTGCAGCATGCCGTCGAGCCGGTCCGACCCGAAGATCCGCATCAGGTCGTCTTCCAGCGACAGGAAGAAGTGCGAATGGCCGGGGTCGCCCTGGCGGCCCGAGCGGCCGCGCAGCTGGTTGTCGATGCGCCGGCTCTCGTGGCGCTCGGTGCCGATGACATAGAGGCCGCCGGCGTCCAGCGCCTTCTTCTTGAGGTGGACGATCTCGTCGCGGATGCGCTGCTCGGCCGCCGTGCGCTCCGGGCCCTCCGGCAGATGCGCCAGCTCGTGCTGGATGCGCATTTCGGCGTTGCCGCCGAGCTGGATGTCGGTGCCGCGGCCGGCCATGTTGGTGGCGATGGTGATGGCGCCTGGCACGCCGGCCTGCGCGACGATGTAGGATTCCTGCTCGTGATGGCGGGCGTTCAGCACCGCGAACACCTTGTCGTCGGACGTGCCGTCATCGCCGTCATAGAGCGGGCGGAAGGCGTCGGGATCGGAGAAGTCCTTCTGCTTGAAGCCGCGCTTCTTCAGAAGCTCGGCCAGCAGCTCCGATTTTTCGATCGAGGTGGTGCCGACGAGCACGGGCTGGCCGCGCGTCTTGCAGTCGGTGATGACATCGATGATGGCGTTGTATTTCTCGGCCGCCGTCCGGTAGACCTCGTCATCGTCGTCGATGCGCTGGACCGGCAGGTTGGTGGGAATTTCCACCACTTCGAGATTGTAGATGTCCTGGAACTCGGCCGCTTCCGTGTTCGCCGTGCCGGTCATGCCGGCCAGCTTCTCGTACATGCGGAAGTAGTTCTGGAAGGTGATGGAGGCGAGCGTCTGGTTCTCGGGCTGAACCTGCACGCGCTCCTTGGCCTCCAGCGCCTGGTGCAGGCCCTCCGAATAGCGGCGGCCCGGCATCATGCGGCCGGTGAACTCGTCGATGATGACGACTTCGTTGTTGCGGACGATGTAATCCTTGTCGCGCTGGAACAGGGTGTGGGCCCGCAGCGCCTGATTGACATGGTGCACGACCGAGACGTTCTCGATGTCGTAGAGGCTGTCGCCCTTGAGCAGACCGGCCTCGCGCAGCAGCGTCTCCATCTTCTCCATGCCGGCTTCGGTCATGCTGACCGAGCGCTGCTTCTCGTCGACCTCGTAATCCTCCTTCGACAACCGGGGGATGTAGGTGTCGATGGTGTTGTAGAAGTCCGAGCGGTCGTCGAGCGGGCCGGAGATGATGAGCGGGGTGCGCGCTTCGTCGATCAGGATCGAGTCCACTTCGTCAACCACGGCGAAGAAGTGCGGACGCTGCACCATCTGGTTCAGCTCGTACTTCATGTTGTCGCGCAGATAATCGAAGCCGAGCTCGTTATTGGTCGCGTAGGTCACGTCGCAGGCATAGGCGGCGCGGCGCTCATTGTCGTCCATGCCGTGATGGATGATGCCGACGGTGAGGCCGAGGAAGCGGTAGACCCGGCCCATCCATTCCGCGTCGCGCTTGGCGAGGTAGTCGTTCACGGTGACGACGTGGACGCCCTTGCCGGTGAGCGCGTTGAGATAGACCGGCGAGGTGGCGACCAGCGTCTTGCCTTCGCCGGTGCGCATCTCGGCGATGCCGCGCTCATGCAGCACCATGCCGCCGATGAGCTGGACGTCGAAATGCCGCTGGCCGAGGGCGCGCTTGGCCGCTTCGCGCACCGTGGCGAAGGCCGGGACGAGCAGATCGTCGAGGCTCGCGCCATTGGCGAGCTGTTCGCGGAAGGCGGCGGTGCGCGCGCGCAGCTCGTCATCCGAGAGCGCGATCAGCTCCGGTTCGAGCGCATTGATGGCGGCGACCTTCGGCCGGTAGCCACGCACGCGGCGGTCATTGGCCGATCCGAAGAGCTTTCGCGCGAGAGCGCCGAACATGAGGCATCCAATCCGTGTCCCGCCATGGGTCGATACCGGTCCGCGGCGGTGACGGGGCCGCCGGATCCTGTCGCACACGTCCCGCACAACGTTCAGACGTTCCGCGCACGCGTGCGGCCGGATCTCATCGAGACCCCATTTGCGGCTGAAATGGGTCCGGGAGTTCTGGCCGCCGCGACGCGAATGCGGATCGCCGCGTCACATAAATGCGAGCGCCGGGGAGGCCCCGCGGCGCCTGCCACACTTATGAACGGGTTTGGGGGTTGTCAATCGCAGGCCGGACGACAGGTCATGTCCCGTGGCGCGCTTCACGCAAGGAGAGGCGCGTCGCGGACTTTCCCGCCGTGCCGGCGCGTGCCGGATCGTCCGGCCGTGATCCTACCACCGGCTTGCAACCCGGCGCCGACTGGGCCAGCTTTCGCCGCCCACGCGGACAACCGCCATTTGAGGAACGTTCCATGACTCGCCATCGCCCGCACGCCGTGCTCCAGGCGACCTTCCGTCCCGCCGCCGGCCTCGTGCGCGCCGGGCTTCTCGCCGCGCTGGTCGGTGT
>JAEZMI010000143.1 GCA_023414975.1 Pseudomonadota bacterium
TCACCGAACTGCGCAGCCTCAAGAGCAGCTTCAAGGGTTGAGCTCATGGCGCTCAGCGCACTGACCGCGCAAGAGATCGTCGCCCGGCTGGGTCTCCAGCCGCACCCGGAAGGCGGGCATTTCCGCGAGACGTTTCGCGACCCTCGCCGGCTGGAGGACGGCCGGGCGGTGTCGACCGCCATCTACTTCCTGCTGGCGGCGGGAGAGCGCTCGCACTGGCATCGCGTCGACGCCGTCGAAATCTGGCATTGGCACGCGGGCGCGCCGCTGGAGCTTTCCATCGCGATGGAGGGTGCGGGGCCGGTCGAGACCCTTAGGCTGGGCCCGCATCTGCTCGATGGCGATGAACCGCAGCGTATCGTCCCCGCCGGTGCCTGGCAGGCGGCGCGCAGCCTCGGCGCCTGGACGCTGGTCGGCTGCACCGTCGCCCCCGGCTTCGAGTTCGCCGGCTTCGAACTGGCCGCGCCCGGCTGGTCGCCGGGCTGAGGCTGGAGCCCGAATCGCGCTCTAGCGCCGCGCCATCAGCGTCGCCACCGCCGCGCCGCCGACAATGAGTGCGCAGGCCGCCCCGAGCGACCAGCTCGGCGCGGCAAAGCCGGCCGCCACCAGCAGCAAGGTGGAGAGCACCGGCGCGGCATAGGAGGCAACGCCGAGCAGGCGGATATCGCCGCGCTTCATGCCGATGTCCCAGGTGTAGAAGGCAATCCCGACCGGCCCGATGCCAAGCGCCACGACCGCCACCCATTCGCGCCCCACCGGCCAGATCGACGGTTCGAACAGCGCATGGCAGACCGCCGACAGCGCGGCGGTGGCAAGGCAGAAACCGGCCACCACATCCGTCGGCACATCAGCGAAACGCCGGGAGGCGACGGAGTAGACCGACCACACCACCGCGCAGACGCCGGCCGCGAGATAGCCCGGCACATATTCCACCGCGAAGCCGAAGCCGCCCGCCTTGGCGCCGAGCAGCACCACCGTGCCGGCAAGCCCCATCAGCGCGCCCAGGATATGCGCCGGCCGCAGCCTTTCTCCGGGCAGGAAGGCCGAGAACAGGACGATCAGCAGCGGCCAGAGATAGGCGATGAGCCCAGCCTCCGCCGGCGGCGCGAGTTTCAGCGCCGAGAAATAGAAGAAGTGATAGCCGAACAGCCCGCCCACCCCGTGCAGCCAGACCGGCCAGGACTGACGGAACACGCCGAGACCGACGCCGCGCACGAGCGTGGCGACGATGCCCACCCCACCGCCAATCGCGAAAGTCAGCGCGGTCAGCAGGAAGGGCGGCACCGCACCGGTGGCCGAGGTGGCAAGCGCGAGGCTCGCCCAGAGCAGAATGGCGGTGAGGCCGACAAGGGTGGCGGTGGAGCGGGACATCGAGAACCTCGGTGGGGAACCCCTTATGGCCCCCGCCGCGCCCCGCGCCAAGACGGATGACGCGCCGCCCGCCTCATCCGTTCGACGACCTGTCAGGTCATATACTGCCCGCCATTGGCGGAAAGAGTCGCGCCGGTGATCAGGCCGGCCTCATCCGCTACCAGGAACAGCACGCAGCGCGCGATTTCCTCCGGCTCACCCAGCCGGCCGAGCGGCACCTGCGGCAGGATCTGCTTGTCCAGCACGTCCTTCGGTATCGCCCGCACCATCTCCGTCGCGATATAGCCCGGGCAGATGGCGTTGACGGTGATGCCCTTGCGCGCACTTTCCTGGGCGAGGGCCTTGGTGAAGCCGATCTCGCCGGCCTTGGCCGCGGAATAATTGGTTTGCCCCATCTGGCCCTTCTGGCCGTTAATGGAAGAGATCGACACGATACGGCCGAAATTGCGCTCGCGCATGCCCTCGATCACGTTGCGGCACATATTGAACACCGAGGTCAGATTGGTGCCGATGACGGCGTTCCACTGATCCGGCGTCATCTTGTGCAGCATGCCGTCGCGCGTGATGCCCGCATTGTTGACGAGTATGTCGACGGGCCCGAGCGTCGCCTCGACCTTCGCGATACCTGCCTTGCAGGCCTCGAAATCGGAGACATCCCATTTGAAGGCGGGGACGCCGGTATCGGCCGTGAACGCCGCCGCGGCCTCCTCATTGCCGGCATAGTTGGCGGCAACTTGATAGCCCGCGCCCTTCAACGCCACGCAGATGGCGGCTCCAATGCCACGGGTGCCACCCGTGACCAACGCAACTCGACCCATGGGACTCCCCTTCTGGCGTTCCTTCCCCAAGGAACCGGATGATCCCGTTCATCGGGACCACCCATTCTTCTTTACCTTGGGGCAGCCGGATTGGAAGCCGCCCGCCCCTGTTTGATACCGAGGATCAGTCCCGCTCCAGGCACATGGCGATTCCCATGCCGCCGCCGATGCAAAGGGTCGCCAGCGCCTTCTTGGCGTTGCGCTTCTGCATCTCGTAAAGGAGCGTGGTGAGCACGCGCGCGCCGGACGCGCCGATCGGGTGGCCGATGGCGATGGCGCCGCCATTCACGTTGACCTTGGCCGGGTCCCAGCCGAGATCCTTGTTGACCGCGCAGGCCTGCGCCGCGAAGGCCTCATTGGCCTCGACGAGATCGAGATCGGCGACGCTCCAGCCCGCCTTCTCCAGCGCGCGACGGGAGGCGGGGATCGGGCCCGAGCCCATGATGGCCGGGTCCACCCCCGCTTGAGCCCAGGAGACGATGCGCGCCAGCGGCGTCTTGCCCGCGCTCAGCGCCTTGGCCGCGCTCATCAGCACCACGGCGGCCGCGCCGTCATTGATGCCGGAGGCGTTGCCCGCCGTCACCGTGCCGTCCTTGGAGAAGGCCGGGCGCAACTTGGCCATGGCGTCGAGGGTGGCACCGTGGCGCGGATATTCGTCATCGGCGACGATCACCTCGCCCTTGCGGGTCGAGATGGTGACGGGCGCGATCTCGTCCTTGAAACGACCGGCCTTCTGCGCCGCCTCCGCCTTGTTCTGCGAGCCGACGGCGAACTGGTCCTGCTCGTCGCGGGTGATCTGCCACTGGCGCGCGACATTCTCGGCGGTGGTGCCCATGTGGTAGCCGTTGAAGGCATCCCACAGCCCGTCCTTGATCATCGTGTCGACGAGCTCAAGATTGCCCATCTTGGTGCCGTTGCGCAGATGCGCGACATGCGGCGCCTGGCTCATCGACTCCTGTCCGCCGGCCACAACGATCTCGCTGTCGCCGTTAAGGATCGCCTGATAGCCCAGCGCGACGGCGCGCAGTCCCGAACCGCAAAGCTGGTTCACGCCCCAGGCCGGGCTTTCCACCGGGATTCCCGCCGCCACGGAGGCCTGCCGGGCCGGGTTCTGGCCCGCGCCGGCCGTGAGGATCTGGCCCATGATGGTCTCGCTGACCTCGCCCGGCGCGACGCCCGCGCGCTCCAGCGCGGCGGTGATCGCAACCTTGCCCAGCTCATGGGCGGGCAGCGCCGACAGCGCTCCGTTGAACGCGCCCACAGCCGTCCGCGCGGCGCCGACGATGACGATCTCGTCCTTCATGTACAGACATCCTCCCGGTTGGCTCGTTCCCGCGGGTTCGGTCCCTGCGGGTCGCGCCCAGATTCTGTTGCAGCGCGGCCTTGGCACCGCGCCCTTCCCTACTGTGGTCCTATGGTCGGCGGCACAACTGATCCATGTCAATGGCATGACCGCGCTGCGCTGCGGTATATCGGCCGGAACTATCAGCGACGCATGTCAGCCCTATGGCGCGACGCACAATCCTGTAGCGGGGGGCTTTGAAACGTCCTAGACTTTTCGACGGGGAAACGATCAAGGCGACCGGATCACAATGGCAAAATCCAACGAACCCGTCACCATCAAGAAGTATGCGAACCGCCGGCTGTATAACACCGGAACGAGCACTTACGTGACGCTCGAGGACCTCGCACAGATGGTCAAAAACGGTGAGGACTTCGTGGTCTACGACGCGAAGTCGTCTGAAGACATCACGCACTCGGTATTAACGCAGATCATCTTCGAGCAGGAAGGCAAGGGGCAGAACCTGCTGCCGATCAACTTCCTGCGGCAGATCATCCGCTTTTATGGCGACAGCATGCAGATGCTCGTGCCGAAATATCTGGACATGTCGATCGAGAACTTCACGAAGGAACAGGTGAACATGCGCGAGCAGTTCTCCAAGACCTTTGGGGTCGGCGGTTTCGGCGTCATGGAGGATCAGGTGCGCCGGAACATGGAAATGTTCGACCGCGCCTTCAAAATGTTCATCCCGAACAGCCGGCCGGAGGAAAGCGCACCGGCAGCCGCCGGCGCCAAGAGCGACGATTTCGACGAGCTGAAGCGGCAGGTCGCCGACATGCAGAAGCGGCTCGACCAACTCGGCGACAAGAAGGCCTGAAACTGGGCCACCTTGTTCGGTGGCCGCCCAAATCCCTCAGGCGCGTTCCGTCAAGTGACCGGGTAGCGGCTGTTCGGCCGCGAGCCCGGTCAACTCGCCCTGAAGATAGGTGCAGCCCCAGCTCGCCAGCAACGCGGCGGATTCCTCGTCCAGTACCCATTCCGCCACGGTCTCGATGCCGAGGCGGCCGGCGAGTTCAAGGATGGCCCGCACGAAATGCCGGTCATCCTCGGACTGGCTCATGGCGCAGATGAAGCTGCCATCGATCTTCAGCACATCGATGCCGAGCTGGCGCAGGCTGCGGAACGATGTGTAACCCACGCCGAAATCGTCCATCGCCACGCGACAGCCAAGATCGTGCAGCCAGGCCACGCGCCCGCGCATCGCGTCGAGATCGGCGATCGACGCCGATTCGGTGATCTCGACGATGAGTCGCGCGCAGAGCCCCTGCTGCGAGGCTTCCTCCAACTGGCCCTGCCACTCCGGGTCGTGCACCGAACCCGGCGCAACATTGACCGAGAGGCGCAGGCGGGGATCGGCCCGCAGCGCATCAAGCGCCAGCTTCATGGATCGCCGGTCGAGAAGCCGGGTGAGGCCGAAACGGTCGGCAATGGGGATGATGCTGGAACCGTCATAGACCCGGCCGGTCCGGCCGTGAATGCGCACCAGCGCCTCATGCAGCGTCACCGCGCGATTGTCGGCGCGGGCGATGGGCTGGAAAGCAAGCGTGACACGGTTCTCGCTCAGAGCCGAGATGACGTCGTCGGCAAAGCGCAGATTGGCCCGTCGTTCCGCCGCGCGGTCATTGCCCGCCGAATAGACGACGAATCCCCCGCCGCCGGCACCGCGGGCGGCGACCAGCATATCCTGGGCGTGCGAAAAGACCTCCGCCACCGACCGACCGTGCCGCGGCGCGATCAGTCCGCCGGCGGAGACAGTGATCGCCACGCTGCCGGCGCTGGTGCGCAGCGGGGCGGCGTTGACGCTTGCGAGCAGACGCTGCGCGGCCACCAGCCCGTCTGTCCCCGTCCGCGGCAGAACGACGCCGAACTTGGCGCCGGAAAAACGGGCGATCTCCTGCCCCTCGACGAGGTACGCGCGCAGCTGCGTCCACACGATGTCAACGATCTCATCGCCGACATGGAACCCATAGGCGTCGTTGAGCCGCCCCAGATGGTCGATGCCCACAAGCAGGAAGCCGAATTCGCTGCCATCCCGATAGGCCTGGCCCAGCCGCTCATCCACCATCCGCGACAGGCGCTGGCGCTCGGAAAGCGGCTCCACGCCCTGTGGAAAAGCGGCGGCTGTGGCCGGCTTGCCGGCTGCAACCGGCCGCACCACGCCTTCGACGGCGAGCACCCGGCCATCCTCTCCCAGATGGCACACCCCGCGATCCTCCACCCACATATGGGTGGGATGGACCCCCGAGGGAGCAACGAGGCAATAGGAGGTGTTGAACGGATTGACCTCCGTCGGACCGCCTGTGGCCTGCGCGTTCACCACCGCCTCGGCCCGCGACTGGCCGGAACCCTCGGCGGTCAGCGCCTGGTAGTCGCGGCCCGTGACGGCATGCGCAAAGCGTTCGGCGCCCAGCACATCCGCACTTCCCTCGCTCCAGATCAGGCGATCGTCCCCTGGCGTCCAGCGATAGGCGGCTTCTTTCAGCCCGCCGATGATCCCGGCGACATCCTCCGGCGCCAGCGAGGCAGGCGGGACGTTCGGCGGTCGGATCTTCGGCGGCGCGACGCGCTCAGGCATTCGGGCTTCCGGTTGGAGGCAACGCGGGAGGGCATTGTCGAATGGAATCTAAGGTCCGGTCACTGTAACACCGCGGGATGCAGGTGACACCGCCCTTTGGACGGAGCCCGTTCACTGCGCCCCGCTCGCGCCTTCGCTCTCGGCCGATGCGCCGCTTTCCTCGGGTCCGGCCGCGGATTCGGATGCGCTCTGGCGCGCGCCAGCGGTCGACGAACCCCTGGCTCCGGAGGGCGCAGCGGAGGCCAGCGCCGGCGCCGGCAGAAGCTTGTCGACCCCGACGAACTGGATGCCCGCGACACCGCTCTGCTGCAGCATCTGCTCGGCCCCTGCGCGGCCGCCGGCACGCGCCATCATGCCGCGAAGCTCCGGGGCTATTTCCGCAAGCTGGGCAAACTTGCCATGATTGAACTCGTCAACGGACTTGACCTTGGTCATGTCCACCACCACGGCGCCGAGTTCCACCAGTTCCTCGTCATGGGTGTAGGCGCCGAGGCGCGGCTTGTCGCCGGCGATGAAGTCGGAGAAGGCGAGCGCCTTGTCGTCACGCGAGACGATTACGATAAACGGCTTGGCCGGCTTGCCGAAGCGCTTCAGCTGGGTCTTGAACACGTCCACGTCGATGTCCGGCGCGGCGAGGATGATGTTGTCGATTTTCTCGGCCGGGATCGGCTTGCCGGAGATCTTGATCTGGCGCAACGCCTCGACCGTCACCCAGTTGCCCATGGAGTGGGCGAGGATCGTCACCTTCTCGGCGCCGCTGTTGAACACCAGACGAATGGTCTCCTCCAGCCGGTCACGGGCGGCGGTGGCGCTGTTGGTGTCATACACATAATCGGCCGCCGAGCCGCGCGACGCCCAGGTGAACAGCACCGGCACGCCGGGCGCCTTGGAGTCTTCCGCCATCTGCGTGAAGCGGTAGAGCGCCTCGGAGAACAGCGTATTGTAGCCGTGAATGAAGATCGTCACCCGGCGGTCGCCAGGCTTGCGGCGGGCAAGTTCGGCCTTGAGATCGGCCGTGAACTGCTCGGGCGTGTCGCGGTAGAGCGCCTCGCGTACCGTCATGTCGGTCGCGGGATTGGGGGTGCCGCGAGGAACCTCGGTATGGCCGGGCCTGTGGTTCGGCGGCACCGTGATGTCGATGCGGGCGAAGTTCAACGCGGGAGTGCGCTCGCCGTTGAAGAAAACGCCCGGATTCTTGTCACGCTCGCGGGACGAGGCGACGAGGATGACGTGCTGGCTTTCGCCGGGAACCGCCTCACTGATCGCGGCAAGCGCCTCGGGTCCCGGTCGTCCGGCACAGCCCGCCATCAGGCTCATGAGGACGAGCGCCCCTGCGGCGGCAAGGCGCGCACCGGGGATTCGGGCGACGAAGGACTGATGGACTGTACGCAACACGGCCACGCTCCGGCGCCCAAGGTAGACCTTCATACCACCTCGCGCATCGGCGTGAAATCACCCGGATATTCACAGCGTAGTGGACGGTAAACGAACCGCCTCGCGCGCGAGACAAGCAAAAGCCGGCCTTCGGGGAAGGCCGGCTTTTGCTACATCAGCTCGATGCGCCAACTCGGCGCCGGACGAGGCTCAGGCCTCGGCCTTCACTTTCAGCACCTGGCGACCCTTGTACATGCCGGTCTTCAGGTCGAGATGGGGCGGACGGCGCAGCTCACCCGAAGCCTTGTCCTCGATATAGGTCGGCTTGGCGCGGGCATCGGCGGAACGGCGCATGCCGCGACGCGACGGGCTGGTTTTCTTCTTCGGAACGGCCATGGTCTTCTCCTGTACCGGCATGGCTCACGCCCCTGACAGGAGGGCCGGCGCCGGGTCGTGCGTAATTCGAGTGGCGGCTTATACAGACTCATGCGCCCCAGCGAAAGGGGTAGGCGCGAGTCCGTCTCTGTCTTTATCCGCGCGCGTCATACACGCTCGTGGGCGTCGAGTCATCCACCGTCGCCGTCACAGCTTTAGCGCGGGTGGCCGAGGCAGGCCGTCAGCTCGGCCCCCTCCCGCGGCAAGCGGGCCTGCAGATTGCTCGCGAGGCGGTTGAGCCCCGGCCCCGGTTTGGCCGGATTGCGCCGGTACGGAT
>JAEZMI010000213.1 GCA_023414975.1 Pseudomonadota bacterium
GGACCCGGATGGCCGCGTCGCCTGGGCCGGCGGCTTCTTCGGGTTCGGCGGGTTCCTGGCCACCGCGGATTACGGGCGCGACGCGGACGACGGCGGTTATCACGGCATGGCCTTCTGCCAGCGGACCGTGGACGGCGTCTCGCCCAGTCACTGGCTGGCCCGCAGCGGCTTCCTGAGCGGCCTCCTGCGGCGGATTCCGCGCGACGCCACCGCCGGACAGATCGCGAGCGCCATCGCGCTGTGCGCCCACGGAGACGGCAAGCGGGTTCTCTACACACCGTTCAGCACCTGGAAACTGACGAAGCGCTCCTGCGTCCAGCCGCCGCCGCCCGGCGGGGCGCTGCTGGCCGCTCTCGACGTGGCGGTGCCGCCGCGAGCGAGCCGCTGGTACAACCCCCGCCTCCACCCGCAGACGGAACGGAGCTACCTGCCCCGCGGCTACGACGCCTGAGGCCTGACCATCGGCGCCCTCAGGCGCCGATGGTCCCACCGCCGTACGGCGTGGGCGCCGCTCCCCCGCCACTCACGGAGTTCGCCGGCATCGCATGGCCGGTCACGCGCAGCAGGGCGGACAAGGCCGCCTCCGGGGTGATGGAGGAGACGATGAAGCCGTTCGGCCAGTGGCGCAGCCGCTCGGCGGGCGCGCCGATGTCGAAGACGCCGACCGGCAGCCCCAGCCCGACCACCTCGTCCAGCACGTAGCAGTGGGTTTCCGGCCAGACCGACGGCAGGAAGACCGCGTGGCAGCCGCGGGCGGCGAGCAGGCCGGCCAGCCGCTCCGGCTCGTAGCGGCCGTTGTCGTGCAGGTGCGGGGAGACGATCGGCTGGTCGCTGTCGCCGAACAGCTCGAACAGGATCGGCAGCCGCTGCGTCTCCGCCAGCCGCACCATCGCCTTCAGGATTCCCGACCCCTTGGCCACGTTGATGCCGCCGACCACCGCCACGCGGGCGATCCGGTCCGGAGCGGGCGGCGGCAAAGGCGTCACGGTCACATGGTCGGCCAGATGCGGGATGATCCGCAGACGGTCGTCGCGCAGGGAGAAGGCCCGCCGGAGCGTGGCGAGCGCGCTCCGGGAAAAGGTGACGTGGCGGTCGGCGAGGTCGAACAGCGCCTGCCACGCCCGGCGGTGCTCCGCGATGTCGAAGCCCTCGACGGGAACGCCTTCCCCGTCGGGCCGGCGGAAATGCCGGTTGGCCGGCGCGCAGGTCCGGCAGCGCGCCGGCTCCGGCACACCGCAGAACCGCTCCTCCGCGTCGATCAGGTTCAGCGAGGGGCAGACCGGGAAATAGTCGTGGTGCATCAGGCGCAGCGGCACCCCATGGTCCCGCCGCAGGGTCCGCAGGAAGTCCATCACCGCGTCCGGCGCCGCGTGGCCGACCAGCGAGTTGACCACCACCTCCGCCGGCGGCAGGGCGGAGACGAGGGCGCCGAGATCGGACAGGTCGTTCGCGGGAAAGCGGAAGGTGGCCTCGCGGTGCAGAAGCTCGATGTCGAGCGCATGTTCCGGCATCGCCAGAGCCGGTTCCGTGGAGGGCCGCACCAGAAGCACCGTCCGTCCCTGCGCGTGCAGGCGCGCGATCTCCTTGACGCGGAAGGCGGCGGCCCCGCCGCGCCCGGCATGGTCGAAGAGAAGCACCGTCTGCGGACGGCCTGCCGCCGCCGCGCCCAGGATGCGGACCGCCGCCGCGGCGCGGATGGGGCGCAGCGGGTCGGCGCGGATGAAGTCCTGCACCTCCGCGTCGAACTCCGGGTAGCGCTGCCGGATGATGTCGCCCGACGCCTGGATCTGGGCCTTCTTCTCCTCGCTGGAGAAACTGCCGCCGTGCCGGTGGTGGACGTAGAGGTTGGGCACCACGGCGTTGGTGAAGCCGCGCCGCATGGCGCGCCGGCACCAGTCCACCTCCTCCCCATAGCCGCGCCCGAAGGCCTCCAGATCGAAGACGCCGACCTCGCGCAGCGCCCGCCGGTTCAGCGCCATGCAGAAGCCGACGCCCGTCGGCACCTCCACCGGGGGCAGATCCCCCAGGGCCGCGAAGCCCGCGTCGATCTCCGCCACCGTGGCCCCGAGGAAGGGCTCGTTGTCCTCCGGCATGGCTGGGAAGCCGCAGATGGTGCCGGCGTTGGTGAAGGGGGTGGTGCTGGCGATGGACGGCGTCGCCTCGATCGGCCCGACCAGCCGCTCCAGCCAGCCCGGCGGCACCTCCACATCGGTGTTCAGCAGGACGACATGCCCGTCGGGATTCAGCCGCTCCGCCACCTCCAGCCCGGTGAGCACGGCCTTCAGATACCCCTCGTTGCGCGGCTTGGCGACGATCGTCACATGATCGAGCGCGGTGCCGAGCGCCACCAGGAAGGCCGAGATGCTGCGGTCGGGATTGCCGTCGTCGATGAAGACGATGCGGTGCCGGGGATCGACCGTCTCGATCAGCGCGTGCACCAGCGGGGTCAGGAAGCGCTTGCCCCCATAGACCGGCACGATGATCGTTACGGGGGCGATCGTGACCGGGGCGACCGTGACGGGAAGACCGCCACCCACCGCGTTCCGCGCCCGCGTCAGCGGCGCCGGCAGGGCGGCGGCATAGCGCAGGCCGCGTTCGGTCAGGAAGCGGTATTCGACCGCCGCCGGCGCGCGGTCGCAGGCGACCTGCCAACTGCGCAGCGACAAGCCCTCGCGCAGCATCAGGGGAATGATGCACTCCTCCCCCCCGGCGGTCAGCCGCAGGACGACCGCCGACGTGCTGAACGGCACGGTCGCGGCCACCACGAAGCCCGAACGGTCGGCCAGAGGGTTGCCGAGGGCGAGACCGACGTCGTGCCGGTCGATTCCCCTCCGGACATGGAGAGCGGACGGGGGATTCCCCCGGTCGATCACCACGCCGAAGCCGCACAGGCCGTGCGTCCGGTGAAAGGCCCAGCCCTCGATCCGAAGCTCGCTGCCGACTTCGATGCGTTCGATGTAGTAGTCGAATGGCTCAGGCGTCGTCATCCCCGCATCCCCCGTCGTTCCGCGCCCGGCGTCAGCCGCCGAAGATCCGGGCGTCAGCCGCCAAAGATGATGTCCCGGTCGTCCGGGGAAAGGATCAGGTCGGTGTCCCAGGGCATGACGCCGCGGACCGGGCCGTCCTGCGCGCAACGG
>JAEZMI010000335.1 GCA_023414975.1 Pseudomonadota bacterium
GCCGGATTGCGCCGGTACGGATTGGGGAGCGTCACCGCCAGCAGCGCCGCTTGCCGGGCCGTCAATTGCCCGGCACCGCGTCCGAAGGCCTTCTGCGCGCCAGCCTCCGCCCCGAACTCACCATCCGGCCCCCACTCGGCGATGTTGAGGTAGATTTCCAGCTGCCGCCTCTTGCTCATGGCGACGTTGAGATAGAGCGCGAGCGGCATCTCCAGCCCCTTGCGGACATAGCTGCGTCCGCTCCAGAGGAAGAGGTTCTTGGCGAGCTGCATGGTGATGGTGGAGGCGCCCCGCGCCGGTTCACCGTCATCGGCGGTGTCCATCACGTTCTGCAGCTCGACCAGATCGACGCCGATATGCTGACAGAAGCGCGCGTCCTCGGATGCGAGCACGCTGCGTATCAGCGCGGGGGACATGGCATCGAGCGGCACCCAGTCGCGCGTCACGGTTTGACCGGTGGCCCAGCGCGCCAGCATCAGCGTCGAAACCGGCGGCAAGATATTATAGAGAATCCCGAGCAGCAGCGGCGCCGCCACCAGGATCACCACCAGCCGGACACCCCAACTCCACAGCGCGCGCATCGCTTCCCCTTGCCGCCCCACTTTAGCGAGCCGATCCGCGCCGGTCGACCAAGCGGAAGGTAACGTCGTGCAGGGCGCGAACGTTTCATTCGCCGCGCCCGACACACGGCGTCCGGCCCAAGCTTGACCGGGCGCGGGGTCTCGGGCACGCAGAGCGCCATTCCCGGTCCCGGAGTTTCCGAGATGAGCGCAGCCGCCGGCGACATGTCCGCTTCACTCACGGCCGCCCTCACCGCGACAGCCGAGGCGGTGAGCGCCTATATCGAGGCCGCCGTCGCCGCCGGCGCCGCCCCCAGCGCGCGTCTTGCCGCCGCCATGCGCCACGGCGCGCTGGCGGGCGGCAAAAGGCTGCGTCCGCTCCTCGTGGTGGAGAGCGCGGGCCTGTTCGGCGTTTCCCGCGAAGCCGCCCTGCCCGCTGCCGCCGCGCTCGAATGCGTGCACTGCTATTCGCTGGTGCATGACGACCTGCCGGCCATGGACGACGACGATCTGCGGCGCGGCCAGCCGACCGTCCACCGCGCCTATGACGAGGCGACGGCCATCCTCGCCGGCGACGGCCTTCTCACTCTCGCCTTTGAAATTCTCGGCAGGCCGGAAGCCGGGCCGGACGCCGAGACGCGGATCGCGCTTGTCGCCGCGCTGGCGCGGGCTTCCGGTGCGGCCGGCATGGTGGGAGGCCAGATGCTCGATCTTGCCGCCGAAGGCCGCTTCGCGAAAGAGGGCCGCACCGCGTTGGGCCTTGCCGAGATCCAGCATCTGCAGGCGCTCAAGACCGGCGCCCTGCTTCGCCATGCCTGCACGGCCGGCGGCCTGCTGGGACGCGCCGATTCGGCGCAGATGGCGGCACTCGACGCTTATGCGTGCGCGATCGGCCGTGCCTTCCAGATCGCCGATGATCTTCTCGATGTGGAGGGCGATGCCGGCACGGTCGGCAAGGCCGTGGGCAAGGATGCGGCAGCGGGCAAGGCCACGCTGCTTGGTCTGATGGGGGTTCCCGGCGCTCGGACCGAACTCGACCGGCTGGTCGGCGAAGCTGAAAAAGCCCTCTCCCCCTTCGGCAGCAAAGCCACAGTGCTTGTGGAAGCCGCACGGTTCATTGCTTACCGGCGGAATTAGGACTTTCCTCATCTCGACGGAACGATAAGTTCCCTCCATATCTTATCGTGACGTTCGAGGCGGATCGCTTCGCGTCACACGGAGGTTTACATGCGTGTCGCCGCTTTCCTTCTCGCCGGTCTGATGGCCGGCACCGCTTTCGCCGCCTTCGCCCCGGCTGAGGCGCAGGAGACGCGCATCATCATCCGCAAGCAGCCGCCGCGCTCCTATCTCGATCCCGGCACGGTCGTGAAGCCCGGATCGACCGGCTATCTGAACTACGTCTATGCCGTGCAGCCGCGCTACCCGAGCTACGGCGACGACAGCACCATCACCGGCACGCGCTTCCCGCTGCCGAGCCGGTTCGATCTGCCGAACTACTGATCTTCCGGGACCTTATTTCGCGCGCCCGAGCAAGCCCGGCGATGAGCCGGGCTTTTTGCTGCGCGTCCCCTGCATGGGCGCGGCCACTCTCGAGCGCGGCTCGTGAAAAAGGCCCGGCGCAGCCGGGCCTTGTCGTTTCGCAAGGATCGCGACCGCGGCCCCTGAACATCGCTTCGCGAAGCCTCAGTTCGCCTTGCCGAGCTCGGCAATGACCGCGTCGCCCATACCGGCCGTTCCGACGCGGGTCATGCCCTCGGACCAGATATCGCCGGTGCGGTAGCCATCCGCCAGCACACCGGCGATCGCCGCCTCGACGCGGTCGGCCGCCTCGATCTGGCCGAACGAATAGCGCAGCGCCATGGCGAGCGACCCGATCATCGCGAGCGGGTTGGCGACGCCCTTGCCCGCAATGTCGGGAGCGGCGCCGTGGACCGGCTCATAGAGCGCGCGGCGCTTGCTGGAAAGCTCCTCCACCGCCCCGAGCGAGGCAGAAGGCAGCATGCCGAGCGAACCGGTGAGCATCGCCGCCACATCCGACAGAATATCGCCGAACAGATTGTCGGTGACGATAACGTCGAACTGCTTGGGCGCACGCACGAGCTGCATGCCGCAGGAATCGGCCAGCTGATGCTCGAGGGTCACGTCCGCATAGTCCGAGCCATGGACCTCGCTCACCACCTGCTTCCACAGCACGCCGGTCTTCATGACGTTGTGCTTCTCGGTGGAGACCACTTTGCCGCGGCGGGTCCGGGCAAGTTCGAACGCGACGCGGGCGATGCGCTCGATCTCGTAGGATTCATAGACCTGCGTATCGACAGCGCGCTTCTGGCCGTCGCTGAGATCGACGATGGTCTTCGGCTCACCGAAATAGACGCCGCCGGTCAGCTCGCGCACGATCAGCACGTCGAGCCCCTCGACCAGATCGCGCTTGAGGCTGGAGGCGTCGGCGAGCGCGGGGTAGCAGACGGCGGGGCGCAGATTGGCGAAGAGCTGAAGATCCTTGCGCAGGCGCAGCAGGCCGGCCTCCGGGCGCAGCTCATAGGGCACGCCGGCCCACTTCGTTCCGCCTACCGCGCCGAGCAGGATCGCATCCGCGGCAAAGGCCTTGGCCATCGCCTCCTCGGAGATCGGCTGACCGCACTGGTCATAGGCGGCGCCGCCGACCTGATCCTCCTCGATGGCGAAGGAGGCGAGCCCCTGGGCATCGAGCCAGGCGATGACCTTCTTCACTTCGGCCATGACCTCGGTGCCGATGCCGTCGCCGGGAAGGAGAAGGAGCTTGTGGGTCGCCATGGTTTCCTCGTCTGCGCCTGTGAGCCTTGGAGTGGGCTGATCTTGCGGGCGATGCGTTGCTAATGGCTGGCGCCGACGCTGGCAAGACGCTGCGGCCGCCGGACCGAGCGGTCATCCGGCAAAAAGAATGCCGCCGGTGAGGGCACACCGGCGGCAAGCCAGGGCGGCGAGTGGAAGCTGCACCCCATGGGTGGCCGGAGGCAACCGGCCTGCCTTCTACGCCCCGCCACCGTGAGCGGATCGCTTGCGCGCGATATTTTTCCGGGAATCGGACGTCACCGCCGCCGGCGCGCCGTGACCTCGATCTCGATCTTCATTTCCGGCTGCAGCAGGCCGGCAACGATGAGCGTCGCCGCCGGCCGCGCCGTGGCGAAGTACTCCCCGAAGATCGGAAACACCGTGTCGGCATGCTCGGCCCGCGTCACGATGTAGCGCACGCGCACCACGTCATCGAGGCTTGCTCCGGCTTCGGCGAGCGCGGCCGCGATGTTGCGGAAGCAGCCATGGGTCTGCTCGACCAAATCCTCGGGCAGCTCCATGGCGGCATAATCATAGCCGGTGGTGCCCGAGACGAAGATGTCGTTCCCGTCCACCACCGCGCGCGAATAGCCGGCCACCTTCTCGAAGGCGGAATTGGACGAGATCAGGCGGCGCTCGGTCATCATATCCCTCACGCCCAGGGGCGCTCCTCGGCGAGCTTCGATTCGAAGGTGGCGATCTTGTCCGCCTTCACCTGGGTGAGGCCGATATCGTCCAGCCCGTTGAGCAGGCAATGCTTGCGGAACGGATCGATGTCGAAGGAAATCGTCCCGCCATCGGGCCCCGTGATGGTCTGGCTTTCCAGATCGACCGTGACGCGCGCATTGGCGCCGCGAGAGGCGTCGTCGAACAGCGCCTCCAGCTGCTCGGGCGTTACCACGATCGGCAGGATGCCGTTCTTGAAGCAGTTGTTATAGAAGATATCGGCGAAGGACGTGGAGATCACGCAGCGAATGCCGAAGTCGAGCAGCGCCCAGGGGGCGTGCTCGCGCGAGGAGCCGCAGCCGAAATTATCGCCGGCGATCAGGATGCTGGCCCCCTTATAGGCCGGCTTGTTCAGCACGAAATCCGGGTTGTCCGAGCCGTCATCCTTGTAGCGCAGCTCGGAGAACAGGCCTGTGCCGAGGCCCGTGCGCTTGATCGTCTTGAGATACTGCTTCGGGATGATCATGTCGGTGTCGACATTGACCAGATGCAGCGGCGCGGCGATGCCGCTCAGTGTGGCGAACTTGTCCATTCCCGTCTCCTGCCCCTGACGGGGCGTCCAATACTGCGACAGGCGCGCGGCAGATCAACCCGCCGCCGCCTCGATGGCTTCCATGTCCTCGTCCGACAGGCCGAAATGGTGGCCGATCTCGTGCACCAGCACATGGGTGACGATCGCGCCCAGCGTTTCCTCATGCTCGGCCCAGTAGTCGAGAATCGGCCGGCGGTAGAGGAAGATCATGTTGGGCAGCACGCCCGTCACGGTCTCATAGCCCTGCGCCAGCCCAATGCCCTGGAAGAGGCCGAGGAGATCGAACGGGCTCTCCGCCTCCATCTCCTCCTGAACCTCGTCGGTCGGAAAATCCTCGACCCGAATGACGAGGTTGCCGCACAGCGCGCGGAAGCTCTCCGGCAACCGCGCGAAAGCCTCTTCCGCCATCTGCTCCATCAGCGCCAGCGAGGGGGCGCTGGCGGCCGACCAGGCGGCGGCATCGTCCGGGGCAAGCGGGCTCGTCAGCGGGCTCATCGCATCATCTCACATAGGTCGCGATCAGCCAGACGCCGAGCGCCAGCGCCGCAAGCACCGCCAGCCCACGCCCGATCCGACGGCCCCACACTTCCATGGGGTCGTCGTCGGGCGGGTCGGTGAAGGGCGAATGCGCCACGTCGTCCGCCTCAGCCTTTCACCGGCCACTGGCGGATGTCGACGAAACGACCGGCAATCGCCGCCGCCGCCGCCATGGCCGGCGAGACGAGATGCGTGCGGGCCTTATACCCCTGGCGTCCCTCGAAATTGCGGTTCGAGGTGGAGGCGCAGCGCTCCTCCGGCTTCAGCCGGTCGGCATTCATGCCGAGGCACATGGAGCAGCCCGGCTCGCGCCAGTCGAAGCCCGCCGCCTTGAAGATCGCGTCCAGCCCTTCGGCCTCGGCCTGGAGCTTCACGAGCCCCGAGCCCGGCACGACCATACCGGAGACGCCTTCGCGGATCTTATGGCCATCGAGGATCCGGGCCGCCGCGCGCAAATCCTCAATGCGGGCATTGGTGCAGGAGCCGATGAACACCTTGTCGATGGCGATGTCGGTGATCTTGGTGCCGGCCGTGAGGCCCATATAGGCGAGCGCCCGCTTCTTGGCCTCGCGACGGCCCTCGTCTTCGATCAGTTCGGGATCGGGGACGATGCCCTCGACCGAGATCACGTCCTCGGGGCTGGTGCCCCAGGAGACAATGGGCGGCAGCGCCGCGCCATCGAGCCGCACTTCCTTGTCGAAGAACGCGCCTTCATCGGTACGCAGCGTGTCCCAGTAGCGGCGCGCGGCATCCCAGGCCGCGCCCTTCGGCGCGCGCGGTCGGTCCTTCACATAGGCATAGGTGGTCTCGTCCGGCGCCACCATGCCGGCGCGGGCCCCGCCTTCGATGGACATGTTGCAGACCGTCATGCGGCCTTCCATCGTCAGGTTGCGGAACACCTCGCCGGCATATTCGATGACATAGCCGGTGCCGCCGGCCGTGCCGGTCACGCCGATGATCGCCAGCGTCACGTCCTTGGCGGTCACGCCCTCGGGGAGCTTGCCGTCCACGGTGACGCGCATGTTCTTGCTCTTCTTCTGGATCAGCGTCTGGGTGGCGAGCACATGCTCCACCTCCGAGGTGCCGATGCCATGGGCGAGCGCGCCGAATGCGCCATGGGTCGAGGTGTGACTGTCGCCGCAGACGATGGTCGTGCCCGGCAGGGTGAAGCCCTGCTCCGGACCGATGACGTGGACGATGCCCTGGCGCTTATCGAGTTCGTTGAAATACTCGACGCCGAACTCGCGGGCGTTCTCCGCCAGCGTCTCGACCTGGGTGCGGCTCTCGGGGTCGTCGATGCCGAAGCGGCGGTCGGAGGTCGGCACGTTGTGATCGACCACCGCCAGCGTCTTGGAGGGGGCATGGACCTTGCGGCCGGCCATGCGCAGACCCTCGAAGGCCTGCGGGCTGGTCACTTCATGCACCAGATGGCGGTCGATATAGAGGAGGCAGGTGCCGTCCTCCTGGCGGTCGACAACATGGTCGTCGAAGATTTTGTCGTACAGGGTACGCGGCGCGGACGTGCTCATTTCGGCGTCTCAACTCGGGGAGATGGAAAAAAGGCTCGGCGGCGCGGCCGGGAGCACGCAAGGGCTCCGGGCGGCGCTCAGCTAAGCCCGGCGACCGCGCACGCGGTGAAGCGGCCGAAAAAGCGCGACGGCAGGCGAACATGGTCGGGCACCGCGGCGAAACCGATCGTGGTGGGCAGGCGCCGGCGAATCTCGGGCCGGGCGCCGTCCGGGCGCACGCAGGCATGCGACACGGCCAACGCCGCGCCACGGTCCATCCCTGCAATGATGCCGACCCCGCTGTTCATGGAACTCTTCTAGCAAGTCTGGCGACCGGGAACAATCGGCACGCCTCACGCGAACCTGCGCCACGCCGCACGAGGGCGTGAGGGAGGGCGACCGGCTGGCTGGCTGGCTCACGAGGTAAAAGAAACTTCTGGAATAAATTATTCCATAATTGTCGCCTCTAGAGCCGATTTATTCTGCTTTTACCCTAGGTGAATGCTCTTGGAAAACAAACGGACGTTACGTTACCTTGAGGGTGAGAAGCGGGAGACTCTCCATGCGCGTCACCGATATCGCCCTGGTCATTGCGGCGCTGGCAGCTCTCGCCGCGGCGGTGGAGGCGCGCAACCGGATCGAAGTCACTTCCCCGCCGCCCGTCCTCGACCCCGCCGGCCAGGCTGAATTCATCACCTGCCCGATGCGCAAGCCCGACTTCGCCATCGTCATGCAGGCGGCCGTTCTCGGCGACGCCACGCTCATCGTCGAACAGCAGACCAACACCCGCGTCCGCCACATCAAGGATTGCTAGAGGCTCCGCGCCCGGATCGCGTCGATCCGATCACGGCTCAAGCCGCCTGGGCTCCACCGCGCGCGAGGCGGCGGTCGCGCCCCGGCGGCAGGCCGAAGAGCCGTGCGTAATCGCGGGTGAACTGCGGCACGCTCTCATACCCGACCGCGAAGGCGGCGCGCCCCGCCGTCAGCCCCTCCGCCGCCATCAGCCGCCGCGCCTCGATCAGCCGAAGCTGCTTGTGGAACTGCAGCGGTGTCAGTGAGGTAACGGCGCGAAAATGCTGGTGGAAGGACGAGACGCTCATCCCCGCTTCGGCGGCCAGCCGCTCGACACCGATCGCGCCGGTGAATTCGGCACGCAGCAGCGCCACCGCCCGGCCGATCCGCCGGGCATGGCTGTCCGGCCAGCCGAGGCGACGTATGGCAGCCCCATGACGGCCCATCAGCAGCCAGTAATGCATTTCGCGGATAAGCGCGGCTTGCAGCACCGGCACGGACGCCGGACGATCAAGCAAGCGCATGAGCCGCAGCGCCACATCTGCCACTTCCGCATCCGTCGCATCGACCCGCAGGGGGCCGGCATCGATCTCCGGTGCGCTGCCGATCTCGCTCACCAGTTCCGCGATCACCGCCGGATCGAGTTCCAGCACCAGCGAGAGGTAGGGCGAAGCGTGGCTCGCGCGCGTGATCTCGCTGAGGATGGGCACATCGGCGGAGATGAGCAGGGTCTCGCCGGCACCGAATTCATGGCCGCGGCCGCCCTGAGTTACCTTTTTACCGCCTTGGACCACCAGGCATACCAACGGGCGGGCAATCGCGTGGGTAACGCCCTCGGGCTGCGGCACGCGGAAAATCTTCAGGGCGGGAATGGGCGTCGCCGCCAGCCCGTCGGCATCGGCATAAAGCCGGCCATGGCGCGCCACCGCATCAAGAAGCGCCGCATCGACATGCGGAAAGTCTATTCCTCGGGAGCCGATCTGCGCGGCATCGGTGCGTTGTGTCATACGGCGATCTTAGCGCAGAGCGGTCCGGTGAAAAGTGCCTTTGGAGAATCAGGCAAGAAATCGACGGCATCCGGCAAACCGTGCCGATGGGCGTGCGGCATATCTCTCTTATCCCACGACAGGAGACGGAAATGACCACGATTACCCTTATCACCGGCGGCAGCCGCGGCCTCGGCCGCAACACCGCCCTCGCCGTCGCCCGCCAGGGCGGCGATGTCGTGCTGACCTATCAGAGCCGGGCCGACGACGCCCACGCCGTCGTCGCCGAGATCGAGGCGCTCGGCCGCAAGGCGGTGGCGCTCCAGCTCGACACCGGCAAGGTGGCCGGCTTCCCCGAATTCGCCGCGCGGCTGCGCGGCGCCCTCGCCGAGACCTTTGGCCGCGAGACGATCGACCATCTGGTCAACAATGCCGGCCATGGCGATTACGCGGCTATCGCGGAGACCACCGAGGCGCAGTTCGACCGGCTGGTCGACGTTCACCTCAAGGGCGTGTTCTTCCTCACACAGACGCTGCTGCCGCTGATCGCCGACGGCGGGCGGATCGTCAACTTCTCGTCGGGCCTCACGCGCTTCGCCTATCCCGGCTACGCAGCCTATGCGTCGATGAAGGGTGCGGTGGAGGTGCTGACCCAATATCTGGCCAAGGAGCTCGGGGCCCGCGGCATCGCCGTCAACACGGTGGCACCGGGTGCCATCGAGACGGATTTCGGCGGCGGCGCGGTGCGCGACAACGCGGAGATCAACCGCCATATCGCCAGCATCACGGCGCTCGGGCGCGTCGGCGTTCCCGACGATATCGGCCCGATGGTGGCGAGCCTGCTCACCCCTGCCAATCGCTGGGTGAACGCCCAGCGGATTGAGGTCTCCGGCGGCCAGGCCATCTGAGCCGGTTGGCGTTCGGACAATAAAAAAGGCCGGGGCGAACCCCGGCCTTTTCTGTTCGGGCGAGGCGCCCGCCCGGTCGGTCGGCGCGATCACTCGGCGGCGACGGGGGCGCTCTTCTTGCCCTTGTTCTTGTCCTGGCGCTCGGCGATACGGGCCGACTTGCCGCGACGGTCGCGCAGGTAATACAGCTTGGCGCGACGCACCTTGCCGCGACGGACAACCTTCAGGCTGTCGATGTTCGGCGAGTAGAGCGGGAACACGCGCTCGACGCCCTCGCCGTAGGAAATCTTGCGGACGGTGAAGCTCTCATTGATGCCGCCGCCGTTGCGGGCGATCACGACACCTTCATAGGCCTGCACGCGGGTGCGCTCGCCTTCCTTCACCTTGACGTTCACGATCACCGTGTCGCCGGGCTGGAAGTCGGGAATGGCGCGGACAGCGGCCAGCTTGGCGGCCTGCTCGTCATCGAGCTCTTTAATGATATCGACCATGTTATCACCTCAGGCGAGGTCGGCTACGGGACGTCAAACCCTGCCGCTCGCATCTTGCTGTTGTCAGTTCGGTAGTGACGGCGCGCCCTATACGCGAGTTTTGCCGCCGTGTCATTCCCCCTTGGTCGCAGAACTGTCATGCGCGGCGCAATAAGCGGCCCAAAGGTCCGGCCGGCGGGCGCGCGTCACGGCCTCGGCCTGCTCACGGCGCCAGCGGGCCACCTTGGCATGGTCGCCGCTGGTCAGGATGGCGGGGATGGCCAACCCCTCGAAGCTTTGCGGGCGGGTATATTGCGGGTATTCGAGCAGCCCGGCGGAAAAGCTCTCCTCGGTGCCGGATTCCGGGTGGCCCATCACGCCGGGCAGCAGACGCACACAAGCGTCGAGCAGCACCAGCGCGCCGATCTCCCCGCCCGAGAGCACGACGTCGCCGACCGACACCTCTTCCAAGCCGCGCGCGGCGACGAGGCGATCATCCACACCCTCGAAGCGGCCGCACACGATCACCGCCCCCGGCCCCGCCGCGAGCTCGCGCACGCGCTTCTGCGTCAGCGGCGCGCCGCGCGGGGTCATGAGCAGGCGCGGGCGGGTGTCGCCCTCGGGCGCGGCGGCGTCGATGGCGCGGGCGAGCACATCCACCCGCATCACCATGCCCGGCCCGCCGCCGGCGGGGGTGTCGTCTACCGAGCGGTGGCGGTCGGTGGCGTGGTCGCGCGGGTCCACCGTCTCAAGTCCCCACGCGCCCTGCGCCAGTG
>JAEZMI010000258.1 GCA_023414975.1 Pseudomonadota bacterium
GTCGGCGCGGCGGAATCCAAGGACGCGCTGGCGGCGGGCGACCACGGCATTCCCTGGCTCGTCGTGCGCGGGCGGTTAGGCGGCAGCGCCATGACGGCCGCGGCGGTGAACGCGCTGGCGAGGCCCGGCCTATGAGCCCGGCTGTTGTGAGCCCGCCTGTTGCGGGCCGGCTGATCGGCGTCGGCGTGGGGCCGGGCGATCCCGAACTGATGACGCTCAAGGCCGTGCGCGCGCTCGGCGAGGCGGATGTGATCGCCTATTTCGCCAAGCTCGGCAATGCCAGCCATGCCCGCGCCATCGCCCACCCGCATTTCCGCAGCGGCGCGGTGGAATTGCCGCTCGGCTACCCCGTCACCACGGAAATGCCGAAGGACGAGACGCCCTATAAATCCGCCATCACCGGCTTTTACGACGCGTCGGCGGCGGCGGTGGCGGTTCATCTCGACGCCGGACGCACGGTGGCGGTGCTCTCCGAAGGCGATCCGATGTTCTACGGCTCCTACATGCACCTGCATGTGCGGCTCGCCGCGCGCTACGAGACGCAGGTGATCGCCGGCGTGACCGGCATGTCCGGCTGCTGGTCGCAGGCCGGCGCGCCCATCGCGCAGGGCGACGACGTGCTGAGCGTGCTGCCGGGCACGCTCAATGAGGCCGAGCTGGCGCGGCGCCTCGCGGAAGCCGATGCCGCCGTCATCATGAAGGTCGGGCGCAACCTGCCGAAGATCCGCCGCGCGCTGGCGGCCGCCGGCAAGCTGGAACGCGCGGTCTATGTCGAGCGCGGCACGATGGCGGGCACGCATAATCTGCCGCTCGCCGCGCGCGACGAGAGCCCGGCGCCCTATTTCGCCATCGTGCTGGTGCCCGGCTGGAGCGCGCGGGCATGAGCGCCGCCGCGCCCGGCAGGCTGAGCGTGGTCGGGCTCGGGCCGGGCGAGGCGCGCTTTCTCACGCCCGAGGCCGCCGCCGCGCTCACCGAGGCGGACGCGCTGTACGGCTACATCCCCTATCTCGACCGCGTGCCGGCGCGCGCCGGCCAGACCCGCCACGCCTCGGACAACCGCGAGGAACTTGCCCGCGCCGGGGCGGCGCTCGCCCATGCGGCGGCGGGGGCCAGGGTGGCGATGGTGTCCGGCGGCGACCCCGGCGTCTTCGCCATGGCGGCGGCCGTGATCGAGGCGATCGAGGCGGGGCCGGCGGAGTGGCGGGCGCTGGAGCTTTCCATCGTGCCGGGCATCACCGCCATGCTGGCGGTGGCGGCAAAGGCCGGGGCGCCGCTCGGCCATGATTTCTGCGCCGTCTCGCTGTCGGATAATCTCAAGCCCTGGGAGACGATCGAGCGGCGGCTGCGCCTTGCCGCGCAGGCGGGCTTCGTCATGGCCTTCTACAACCCGGTGTCGACGGCGCGCCCACACCAGCTCGACACGGCGTTCGACATCCTGCGCGAGGAATTGCCGGCGCGCGTGCCGGTGATCTTCGGCCGCGCGGTGGGGCGGGCGGATGAGCGCCTGGCCGTCGTGACGCTCGGCGCGGCGCGCGGCGCCATGGCGGACATGGCGACCTGCATCATCGTCGGCTCGCGCGAGACGCGCATCGTGGAGCGGCCGGGCCTGCCGGCGCTGGTCTATACCCCGCGGCGCAGCGGGGGGCGCTGATGGACGAGGCGCTCCAGCCAGACGATCACCTGCGCCACGCTGCCGGCCGTCTCGACCTTCGGGCGCGGCGGGCGCTCGACCATGACGACCTCAAGCCCCAGTTCGCGCGCCGCCTCGATCTTGCCGTAGGTCGCCGCGCCGCCGCTGTTCTTCGAGAGCACCACGTCGATGCGGTGGGCGAGGAGCAGGGCGCGTTCGTCCTCCCGCGTGAACGGCCCGCGGGCGGTGATGTAACGCGCATCCGGCACGGCGAGGGGCGGTTCGACGGGGTCGATGCTGCGGACCAGGTAATGGTGCTGCGGGGCGGCCTCCAGCGCCCGCACCTCGTTGCGGCCGAGCGCGACCAGCACGCGGCGCGGCGCCTTGCCGAGGCAAGTGACGGCGTCGGGGATGTCCGCCGCCGGGGTCCAGCGGTCGCCGGGCTGCGGGGTCCATGGCGGGCGGGCGAGGGCGATGAGCGGCACCGACACCCGCTCGGCGGCGCGGGCGGCGTTGGCCGAGATGGCGGCGGCAAAGGGATGGGTGGCGTCGATGAGCGCGTCGATCCGCGCGGCGCGCAGATGGGCCGCCAGCCCCTCCGCGCCGCCGAAGCCGCCGGATCGTACGTCGCCGGGCAGATCGAGCGGGTTGCGCGTGCGGCCGGCAAGCGACACGCTGAGGGCGACGTCCGCGCGCGCGGCGAGCTTGGTCGCGAGATCACGCGCCTCGCCGGTGCCGCCGAGGACCAGCACGCGCAGCTTTCCGGGGGGGAGAGGGTCGATCATGACGCAGCTTGACACCTTGGCCGGCTCCTCGGGCGCGGCGCGCGGCGACGATGCGCAGGAGACGCGCTGGTTGTCCATCGTCGGTCTCGGCGAAGACGGGCTCGACGGTCTCTCGCCGCTCGCCCGCGCGATGATCGCGCAGGCCGAGATCGTGTTCGGCGGCGCGCGCCATATCGATCTCGTCCGCCCGGCTCTGGCGGGGGAGGCGCGGGCCTGGCCGAGCCCGTTCGAGCGCGGCATCGACGAGGTGCTGGCGCTGCGCGGGCGCAAGGTCTGCGTGCTCGCCTCGGGCGACCCGTTCCTTCACGGCGTCGGCGCGGTGCTCGCGCGCCATGTGCCGGCGCGTGAGATGCGGGTGGTTCCGGCGCCTTCCGCCTTCAGCCTGGCGGCGGCGCGGCTCGGCTGGCCGCTGGCGGAGACGGCCTGCCTGTCCGTGCATGGCCGCGCGCTCGATCACGTGCGGGCGCATCTGCATCCCGGCCGGCGGCTGCTCGTCCTCACATCGGACGGGGCGGGGCCGCGAGAGCTGGCCATGCTGCTCGCCGGCGCCGGCTTCGGTGGCTCGACGCTGCATGTGCTGGAGGCGCTTGGCGGCCCGCGCGAGCGGGTGCGCGCCTGCCGCGCCGAGGCGTTCGACCTGGGCGAGGTCGATCCGCTCAACCTGGTGGGCATCGAGGTGGAGGCGGGGCGGGGGGCGCGCATCATTCCCCGCGCGCCCGGCCTGCCCGACGATTATTTCGAGCATGACGGCCAGATCACCAAGCGGGCGATGCGGGCGGTGACGCTCGCCGCGCTCGCCCCGCGCCGCGGGGAAGTGCTGTGGGACATCGGGGCCGGCTCGGGCTCCGTGGGCATCGAATGGATGCTGGCCGACCCGTCGCTGCGCGCCATCGCCATTGAGGAGCGCCCCGAACGGGCGGCGCGGGTGCGGCGCAATGCGGCCGCGCTGGGGGTGCCGGGCCTTGAGGTGATCGAGGGCTCCGCGCCCGGCGCGCTGGAGGGCCTGCCTCCGCCCGACGCGGTCTTCATCGGCGGCGGCGCCGGGGATCGCGGCGTGCTGGAGGCGGCGCTGATCGCCCTGCGCTGCGGCGGGCGGCTGGTGGTGAACGCGGTGACGCTGGAGACGGAGGCCCTGCTGATCGCCGAACATGCGGCGCGCGGGGGCGAACTGATGCGCGTCGCGGTCTCGCGGGCCGAACCCGTGGGCGCGCTCACCGGCTGGCGCGCGGCGATGCCGGTGATGCAGTGGAGCTGGGTCAAGCCGTGAGGATGGGCGCATGATTGTGGCCGGCGTCGGCAGCCGTCGCGGCGTGACGGCGGAAGAGGTCCGCGCGGCGGTGCGCGGCGCGATGGAGCGCCACGACGTGAAGCTGTGCGACATCTCCCTCATGGCCACTCCGGCGCTGAAGGGCGGCGAGGCCGGCATCCTGAAGGCCGCGCTCGACATGGGTCTGCTGCTCGTCATGGTGCCGCAGTCGCAGCTGGAGGCCGCCGGCAAGCGCGTGATCACCCACTCCGAGCGGGTGGTGGCGCTGACGGGCCTGCCCTCCGCGGCGGAGGCCTCGGCGCTCGCCGTGGCCGGCCGGCGTTCGACGCTGATCGGCCCGCGCTTCGTGCTCGGGGCCGTGACATGCGCGCTGGCGCGCGAGGCGGAGAAGGGCGCGCCGGCTGGGCGGGGCGACGGGGAGGAACCGACGCCGTGACGGTGCATTTCATCGGCGCCGGACCGGGC
>JAEZMI010000277.1 GCA_023414975.1 Pseudomonadota bacterium
GGGCATGACGTCGTCCTTGCGGGACGTCCGAGCCGGCGCGACCCCTCAGAACACCGTGCCGGCGGCGTCGATGGCGATGGGCGGCGGTCCGGCCGGCGGGCGGCGCGCGGCGGCGATGCGCCGGCCCGCGGTCCAGGTGCCGCCCTGAAGCAGTTTGGCGAGCGGAAAGGCGCTCGCATCGAGGCCGAGGCGCTCGCGCACCGGATCGGCCAGCCGGTCCAGCAGCGCCACCGTCAGCGCGCGCCATTCCACGATCATCTCGGACGTGACGCCATGCTTCTGCGCGGGATCGATGGGCGCGCGCGGCACGATCGCGCCGAGATCGACCAGCAGCCCGCCATTGCGGTACTCCGGCAGACCGGTGAGCGCATCGAGATCGATGATGGCGAGGCCCGCCGCCTCGAACGGCTCCAGCAGCGAATAGGTCAGCCATTGCGAGAGCTTGTGGAACGGCACCAGCCCCGCCGAGCGGTCCGGCACGCGGATGGCCGGGTGGCGGCCCACATCGCCGAGGGCCACGCCGTCCACCTCCAGTCCCGCCGGCCAGATCGCGGAGAAGGCGTCGAGCAGCGCGGCCAAAATCGACGCGGCCGGCAGTCGCCCGACCGTCGCGGTGGCTGCCAGCGCGTCATAGAGCCCGCCCGGCCGCAGGGCGCCGTCGCGGAACAGGTCCGGCCGCGCCGCCAGCGCCCGGCCCAGCCGGTTCAGCAGCAGGGCACGCCCTTCGAGCCCCACCAGCGGGTTGTCGGCGCTCACCTGAAAGAAGCGGCCGAGCGTGCCCGTGTCGAGCTTGATAAGGGCGGGGGCATCCACCCGCAGCTTGTGGGCGGGATCGGAGGAGAAGCCCCCGGCGGCGAACATGCGCAGGCTCGCCACCGCGAGCCCCTCCGACCGCGTGACGGTGAGGCCCGTCTCAGCCTCGCGGTAGCGCCACGCATCGCCCGCGCCGGCATCGAGCAGCACGCTGACCATGGCGAGGTCGATCATGATGCGGGCGCGTTCAGCCGGTTCGATCTCTCCGAGCCCGGATTCCAGCCGCGCCCAGCGGTCGATGCCGCCCGCCGCGAAATGCCGCCAGCGGCTGTGATAGGGGATCTCCAATGTCGGGTAGTCGCCGCGCGTGACCTCCGCCACATAATCGGCGCCCCCGGCCAGCGCCGCCTCGTCCACAGTGAAGTGCGGCGACTGACCCGCCAGCACATAATCCAGCACCTGGTGGGAGCGGGCACGCACCGCGGCGGGCGAGCGCAGGGCGAGAAGTTCAGGCGCGGTCATATGGCGTATTCCTGCTACGACGTCCGACCCGGCGCGACGTCATCCTGAGGTGCGAGCGGCGAGAGCCTCGAAGGATGCCCCGCCACCGGCTCTGTGCTGGACCACCCGTCGAGGCCCGGCATCCGCCGGGCGCCTCAGGATGACGCGGCCTTGCGGAGCGAGGAAGCCCGCTCACTCCTCCAGCGCGCGGCCCTGCGTGGCCTCGAATTGGCTCTGGAAGCCGACGCCGTAATAGCCGGCGGACACCTTCGCCTCCATCTCGACCCGCGCATCCGGCGGGATGAGCTCGTCCGGGATCGGCACGCGCTCGATCACCTCGATGCCGGCACGGGCGAGAGCATTGAACTTCATGTCGCTCATCGAGGCAAAGCGGTCGATGCGGGTGATGCCGAGCCAGTGGAACACGTCGGGCATCAGTTCCTGGAAGCGCATGTCCTGCACGCCGGCGACACATTCCGTGCGCTTGAAATAGGCGTCCGGCCGGTCGCCGCCCTCCTGCCGCTTGCGGGCATTGTAGACGAGGAACTTCGTGACCTCGCCGAGCGCGCGCCCTTCCTTGCGGTTGTAGACGACGAGGCCGACGCCGCCCTTCTGCGCCATCTCCACGCACATCTCGATGCCATGGGCGAGATAGGGCCGGCAGGTGCAGATATCGGAGGAGAACACGTCCGAACCGTTGCATTCGTCATGCACGCGGCAGGCGAGCGGGGTGACGCCGTCGCCGATGCGGGAGGGCTCGCCGAACATGTAGAGCGTCATGCCGCCGATGGGCGGGAGGAAGACCTTGAGGTCGCCGCGCGTCACCAGTTCGGGGAACATGCCGCCGGTGTGCTCGAACAGCGCCCGGCGCAAGGCGCCTTCGCTGACGCCGAAGCGCTCGGCAATGCCCGGCAGATACCACACCGGCTCGATCGCCGCCTTGGTCACGCGCACATCGCCCTTCGGCCCGATGATGTCGCCATCGATCTTCAGCCGGCCGGCGCGCAGCGCGTCGCGGATTTCCGGCATGTCGATATGGGCGCGGGTGATGGCGATGCTGGGGCGCACATCCATGCCGGCGGCCAGTTCGGCGGCGAACACCTCGCCCGTGACGTGGCCGAACGGATCGAGCGAGACGATCTTCGTCGGGTCGCCCCATTGCGGGTGCGGCCCCACCGCATCGGACGGCGCGGTGTTGGTGAGGTCGGCGCGGAAATCGGCGGGCAGCGCGCCGGCGGCGATGGCCAGCGCGCGATAGACCGAATAGCCCCCGGCATGGGAGCCGATGGCGTTGCGGTGCTTGGGATCGGTAAGCGTGGCGACGACCGGTCCGCGCTCGGACGGGTTCGCCGCACCCCAGGTGAGCGTCGGGCCGCCGGCGGCAACGCCGGTGGGGGCGCCATGCGAGGTGAGAACGATGTGGTTGCGGGAACGACCGCCTGCATTGGCATTGACGGACATGAGCAGCTCGCTTCTCGTCCGGCTGGAGGCCGGCTCTCGGGAAGCACTGAATGTGAGCGCCATTCACGCCGCTCCGCAAGGGGGTGACGACCGCCCACGCGAAAAATTTCGGACGCAATGGTCCGATTCTTGTATCGGCCGTCGCGCTTTCCGCTAGGCTGTGGGAAGCTGGCGGTCGGCCAGTCGGCGTCCGCCGAACCCGCCGCGCCCCGCTCCAGCGCGCGTTCCGGCGCCGTTGACGCACCGGTGCCGCGCCCCTTGGCAAACGAGTTCGACGCCCATGCACGCGCCCACTGCCCCGACCGACGCTTCGGCCTCCCTCCCCCCGACCACGGTGATCGTCGATCACCCGCTGATCCAGCACAAGCTGACCCTGATGCGCCGCTCGCGCACGCCGGCAAACGAGTTCCGGCTGCTGCTGCGCGAGATCAGCATGCTGCTCGCCTATGAGGTGACGCGCGACATGCCG
>JAEZMI010000322.1 GCA_023414975.1 Pseudomonadota bacterium
GCACAGCCTTGGGGCGTCCGAAGTCTACAAACCGCCGCCGTCGCGGCGGACGGTAACCGAGATGGGCGATCTGTTCACCGAGGTAACGACGCAAAAAATAGGCATTGATGAAATGACCGCGCTGACGCAATGCCAACAGCGGCAGCGCCACCAGAAAGCCAAGACTGGCGGCGCCGAAGGTCCCTGACCAGGGAGCGAGAGCCGCGAGCTGGGGCCATTGGCTGAGAACCTGCAGCCCACAGGCGGCGACGCTCGCCAGCAGCGCAGGCAGTTGGCCGCGCCGGGCGAGCCGGCGTTCGTTACGCAGGTAGTTCAACGTATCGCGCACCGCCGAGGACGCCGGGCCGTAACGCCGCAACAGCCGTGCTTCCTGCCAGCGGCGGCGGAGCGCAACGGTGGCAGCAATGGTGGCGCCACCGGCAATGACGGTGGCGCAGGCCAGGGTGAAGCGGCCAGGCGCCCCATAGGTCATGTCCTTCGGTACCATCACAGCGCCGGCGATGAAGAGTGGCGCGATCAGCGCCGTGGTCCCCATCAGCATCCCGACAGGGTCCCGGCGGGCCAGGCGAAGGAGCACGCGTAACCCAGAGGGCCACAGCGCGGCCGTTGGCGTGGGAGCGCTGCCACGAGACATGGCATCACCTTCCAGGGCGGCGGCGTAGCGGGCGCGGCGTGAAAGACGGGGTTTCCGAGGAACTGCCGGCGGGTACCGCGGGCGTCGCGAGCGGTGGATGGGGCTTACGAGCCGCTTTGTCTTGTGCCGCGTCGCTGGGACCCGCCGGGCGTTGCCGCCAGGAATGCCAGAACCGGGCGAGGACGAAGGCCAGCAGGCGCAGCACCAGAGTGGTGAGCGCGATGGTCAGGCGCAGCGCAAGCGTCACCAATGTGAGGCAGAGGCGAACGAAAAGGCCGACCAGCATTGCGATCATTGCGTCCTCCCCTTGTTGCGCGAGAGGCGCGCCGTCTCCTCACCCCCACTGTCGGTGATTTCCGGCGCCGGTGACCGGAGGCCGATGAACTGCACCTGCGGCGCCCCGGCCTCGGTGAAGAGCCGCACCCAGAACCGCCGATGCGTATCGCCCTGAACGGCCGCAAAACGCGGACGCGCGAGATAGTCGACGGCGACGCTGACGCCGTGCAGGTCGAGCGGCATGTCGCGGGCGAGAGCCGACGCGGCATAGGCTTTCCAGAGATTGCCCCCGGCCAGCTGCGAATAGCCACCCTTCGTGTATTCGAGGAGGTCCGACACGATCAGCAGGCGGCGCGCCGGCACCCGCCTGTCGAAATCCGGGCGGGTCAAGGCCGCAGCGATCGTCGCAATGATCGGCGAGGCCGCCGCTGCGCCCGTGGCGCCGGCCTTCGCAAGGGCGGCGTCGAGGGGCGCGGCAAAACCCTCCTGCCAGTCCTTGTCGATGCGGCTCGTTGTGTGAAACAGCGGATCGGCATCCGCCGCCCGCCCGGGATTGCACAGCGATGCAAGCTCGACCGGTGCGCCCGCGTCGTCGGGATTGAGCAGCAGCAGGGTCAGACGTCCGCCGCGCGGCAGCTCGTCCCGCTCCGCCTCCACCGCCGCCCTGAGACGGCGGGCCTGTATCTCCGTCAAGGGATCGGTGGTGTCGATCAACACCAGCGTGCTGCTTTTCAGGCGCCCCTGGCGGCACAGCGTGACGGCGTCGGCCGGCTGGTTGACGGCAATGAGACCGGCGGCGGCAAGACCGCCGCCGGCACCGAGGATAAGGGTCCACAAGGTCAGGAGCTTGATCAGCCGGGAGCCGGCCTTGCCGCCATGACGGGAAGGATGGGGTCGCATCGCATGCCTCCCCTTACGCGCGCCGCAGGCGCGTTGCGGCGGCATCATCCTCGCCGATACGCGTTTCCGCCGATGCCCGGGCCGTGCTCACCATGCCCGTGAGCCGCTTGATGGTCGCGGTTTCCTCCTGCACGGTGAGATCCTGCAGGGCCGCCAGATCCCGGGCGTTCGCAGCAAGGATGTGCTCGGCGTCCTGCAACAGGGCGCTCAGTTCCCCGGTGTCCAGCCGGCCTTGCCATTCCTCGAACACGGGATAGTCCGCGAAATAGGCCGGCGGCGGCGTGGTCCGTACCTGGCGATTGATGTCGCGGTAGGTCCGCAGCCAGATGTGCAAGCGGCCCAGTTCCGCCTTGATGGAATCCTGCAGGGTGCGGGCGACGCCCTGGGCCTCCGCGACCAGACGACGGACCTCGATGAGCCTGCGCCCGTCTTCCGCATGGAGGTCGAGGAGTTTGGCGCGTTCGCTGCCATAGGCGTTGGCGAGCGCGTCCCTGAGATTGTCCTCGGCATCGAGCAGCGCCGCATGCGCCTCGCGGTAGCGCCTGTCATGCACGTCATGCCCCCAATAGGGCGTCACGATCCCCCAGCTGCCGCCACGGCCCTTCAGGACCGCGAAGACGAAAGCCGCGACACCGACGACAAAGAGGACAAAAGGTGCCGGGGACGTATAGTCGAACCAGCGCCATGGCTTCAGGATCACCAGAAAATCGATCTGCGCGTTGGCATGGTGCGAGACGGCTTCGCGCAGGTCGCCGAGCGCCAGATGCAGCGCCAGCGCCGCCGTGGTGAACAGCGCCGTCAGCGTGGTGCCGAGCAGCCGCAGGCTCGGCCGCACGTGAATGAGGAGGCGCAGGCCGAGCGTGCCGGCGCCCAACCCGAGCAGAATGTTCGCGGCACTGACGGCAAGGGCCACCAGCAGGCCACCGAACAATCCCTGATCC
>JAEZMI010000351.1 GCA_023414975.1 Pseudomonadota bacterium
GTGCCATGTTGCGTCTGGCCGAAGTTTCGGAGAAACAGCGGAGGCGTGGATGCTGACGGTTCTGAGAACAGCGGCGGAAACGCGTTTGCCGCGTGCTTTTGCGCTTCTGAGTCGGGTGGTCGATGAGCGGGCGGCGCGCGATCCGGCGAGCGAGCTGCAATTTCTGCCGCTGCTGGTGCAGCCGGGCGATCTCGCCGGCGATGTGGGCGCCAATCGGGGGCTGTTCACCTTTTGGCTGCTGCGTCTTGGCGCGCGTGTCGCCGCTTTCGAGCCGAATCCCGCCATGGGCCGCATCCTGCGCCGGCGCTTCACCGACGAACTGCGGGACGGGGATCTCAGGCTGTTCGAGGGCGCGGTGAGCGATACGAACGTTCCGGTCGATCTGCACGTGCCCCGGGGCCACTCGCCGCTCGCCACCATCGACGGGCATGCTGTGGCGCAGGGTTTCGAGATCGACGCGGTGACGGTCCGCGGTTTCCGGCTGGATGATTGCCTGCGCGAGGACATTGCCTTCATCAAGATCGACGTTGAGGGGCACGAGCAGCGGGTGGTCGATGGCGCGCAACGCCTCATCGCCTCCTTCCGACCGACCCTGCTGATCGAGGCGGAAGAGCGCCATCGGCCGGGGGCGGTGGCGAGCCTGCGCGCAAGCCTCGAACCGCTCGGCTATCGCGGCTTCTTCGCCCGCGCGGATGGGTTGCACGCGATCGAGTTTTTCGACGCCGCGCGCGACCAGAACCTCGACAGCCTCAACGAGGCGGGGACGGCGGCGCGCGAGCCTTTCACCTACATCAACAACTTCATCTTCGTGGCGCGGCCCGAGGTGGAGGCGCGGCTTGCCGGCTGGAGGCCGGGCGTGGCGTTGACCTCGGTCTAATCGACGATTGACGGGGAGTATTGCGCGCTGCGGTTGCCTCCTGCGCGCGGAGCGATGCTGCGCGGCGCCGGCAATGGGTTTATGCAGGGGACATGAACAGCGCCACCGATGCCGCCGCCGAGCGCGCAGCCACCTCTGCCGACACCCCTGAGGCGAAGCCGTCCGTGCCGCTGTCGGGCTATGCGCTGGCGGCGGGCGGGGCGATCCTGTTCGCCTCCAAGGGCATCATCATCAAGCTGGCCTATGCGGAGGGAGTCGATCCCGAGACGCTGCTGGCGCTGCGCATGCTGTTCTCGCTGCCCTTCTATGTGGTGATCGGCGCGCTGGCGCTGTTCCGCATGCGCGGCAAGGCGGAGCCGATGCCGACCGCGCGCATCGTGCTGTACTCGGCGCTGGTCGGCGCGCTGGGCTACTGGTTCGCGAGCTACACGGATTTCCTCGGCCTGCAATACATCACCGCCTCCTTCGCGCGGCTGATCCTGTTCACCTATCCCCTTTTCGTCGTTCTGTTCGGCGCGCTGCTGTTCAAGCTTCCGGTGCGGGGCAAGGCGCTCTGGGCCTTTGCCGGCGCCTATAGCGGGCTGGCGCTGATCTTCGTCCAGAACGTCACCCATATCGGCCATGACGCCGTGCTCGGCAGCGCGCTGGTGGCGCTCACGGCCATGAGTTTCGCGCTCTATCAGGTGCTGGCGAGCCGGCTTCTTAAGCACATCGGTTCGGCTTTATTCACCTGCATCGCCATGATCGCGGCATCGGCTGCCGCGCTCGGGCAGTTCGCCCTGACCCACCCGCTGGAAAACCTGCTCGTCGGCCCACGCCTGCTGGGACTCTCGGTCATGCTCGCCATTGGCGCGACCGTGCTGCCAACCTTCCTGATGAATGCCGCGCTGAGCCGGATCTCGGCGCAGGCCAATGCGATGATCAGCACGATGAGCCCGGTCGCCACCATGGTGCTGGCGGTGGTGATCCTGAGCGAGCCGACCACGCTCTTGGATGTGTTCGGTGCGCTGCTGGTCACGGCCAGCATTGGCTGGTTCACGCTCAGCGACCGGAAGAACCGCTGACCGGCGACGGCGGGCGCAAAGCGGACCTCTTTTCAGTCCGTCTCCGTGTCCGGCGTCCGCCAGGCGAGATGCTGCCCGCCATCCACCGCGATCATCTGCCCGGTGACGCTCGCGGCGGTCGCCAGGAAAAGGACGGCCTGCGCGACTTCCTCGGGCGACGGGCCACGACCGAGCGGCACCGCGTTGCTCTGATGGGCGAAGGCGGCGCCGTCCTGCCGCTCATTGGCCAGTGTCGGGCCCGGCCCGACCGCGTTGACGCGGATGCGCGGGGCGAGGGCCTGCGCCATCATCCGGGTCGCGGCCCATAGGCCGTTCTTCGCGATAGCGTAGGAGAGATAGGCCGGGGTCGGCTTCAGGACCCTTTGGTCGATGATGTTGACGACGGCGCCTCTCGCCTCCGCCGGCAGGGCGGCGGCGAAGGCATCGGTGAGGAAAACAGGGGCGCGCAGATTGGCCGCCATGTGCCGTTCCCACAGCGCCGGATCGAGGTGGCCGACGCCGTCGGGGCTGAACTCCGAGGCGTTGTTCACCAGCAGCGTCGGCGCACCCAGCGCCTGAGCCGCCGCCGGGATGAGAGCGGACACCACGTCAGGATTTGCGAGGTCTCCCGTCACCAGCGCCGTTCGGGCACCGAGCGCCCGCAAATCGGCCAGCGTCGCCGTGACGGCTGGGCGCGCGGAACGGGAATGGACGATGATGTCGTACCCGAACCGCGCGAGGGCGAGGCTGATGGCCCGACCAATGCGCACACCGCCGCCGGTGACGAGAGCGACGGGACGGGAGGGGGGCGCGTCGGAAAGGTCGGTCGGTGTCATGGACGCCATGTGCGTTGGAACGAGCCTGCCTGTTACGCCGATACCCCCGGCTGCGGATCAGTCCGCACCGTTCGTTCTTCATTTACCATGATCCCGCTCCTTGATACGCGCCTTCATGATCTCGTCATGTCGAGGGCGGGCGGTATTGTCCTTATGGTTAATGACGTCGCCGTGAGTGATAGTAAACCTGATGTTAAACATAATATATCGTTACGTCCGACACTAAGATTCTGCTCATACTTTTATGCGAGCGTCAGCGTTACTGAATTCAGGTGGAGCCGGACGGCGCCGCCTCGCGACGCAGGAGACGATGATGTACAGCAAGATTCTGGCCGGCGCCGGTCTGGCGGCGGCTCTCGCGGCCGTCCAGGTCGCGACCCCCGCGGCGGCTGCCGACCTTTCCTACCCCGCGCCCGCCGCCTATGCGGCCCCGGCGCCGATGTTTACCTGGACCGGCTTCTACCTCGGCGCGAATGCCGGCTATGGCTGGGGCGAAGCCGATTATTCGGACGACACCAACGGCTTCCTTGGCGGCATCCAGGCCGGCTACAACTGGCAGATGGGCAATTTCGTGCTGGGTCTCGAGACGGACATCCAGGCGACCAACATTGAGAGCCCGACCTACCAGCTCGACTATTTCGGCACCATCCGCGCCCGCGCGGGCTTCGCCTTCGACCAGGCGCTGATCTACGGCACCGGCGGCTTCGCCTATGGCCGCGGCACCTATGAGCTGTTCGGCCTGTCGAATGACCAGACCCAGACGGGCTGGACCATCGGCGCCGGCGGCGAGTACGCCTTCGCCCCGAACTGGAGCGTCAAGGCCGAGTATCTCTATCTCGATCTCGGCAAGGAAACCTACGCCACCGCGGTCGGCCCGATCGAGGTCGGCACGACGGCCAACATCCTGCGCGCGGGCGTGAACTACAAGTTCTGACCCGGGGCATCCGAGGGCGGGTCGGCCGGGGTCCAACGGTCGGTCCGCGCCTCTCCTGTGACGAGCGTCGGCGTCTTCGCGCCGGCGCTCGTTGCATGTTGGAAGGTTGGAGCTGACCCAGCGGCAGAAATATGTGGTGTTCGCGCAACAGGGCAATCCTATTCGATGGCCCATCGTGGCGAAAATGTAGCGGGGCCGACCTTCCTCTTCGCCCGCCCATTACCTCCCCGAATCAAGCATTCATGCCGGCTCGCATGCCCAATTCACGAGCAGGTGATAACCATTTTGGAGGTAATTTGAGCGAATTCCGCCCCAATCTGGCCTTTGACGCGCCTATCTACCTGCCTATCTCACCATTGCGAACGAGACGTGACGTCGTCGCGCCGTTCCAGACGACAGTTCCTCGGAGAGTATCCATGAAGAAGATCATCAGCTCGGGCGTTGCCGTTGCCGCCCTGCTCGTCGCGGCGCCCGCTTTCGCCGCCGACCTGCAGCAGCCCTATCCCACGAAGGCTCCGGTTGTCGCTGCCGCGCCGGTGTTCTCGTGGACCGGTTTCTACCTCGGTGCCAACGCCGGCTACGGCTGGGGTTCGGGCGAGGGCGCCGCTGACGCGCTCGGCCTCGATCCCGATGGGTTCATCGGTGGTGGCCAGATCGGCTACAACATCCAGCTCGATAACAACATCGTCCTCGGCATCGAGGCCGACATTCAGGGCAGCAACCTGAAGGACAGCGCCTTCGGCGTCGAGCAGAAGATGGACTATTTCGGCACCGTACGCGGCCGCATCGGTTATGCCTTCGACAACGTCCTGCCGTACTTCACCGGCGGCTGGGCCTGGGGCCACAACGAAGTCACCAACGACCTCACCGGCTCCACCGCCAACGGCACCCTGTCCGGCTGGACGGTCGGCGGCGGCGTCGAGTACGCCTTCACCAACAACTGGACCGTCAAGGCCGAGTATCTCTACATGGATCTCGGCGAAGACTACTACAGCAGCATCGGCGCCGACAGCGGTCTCACCGCCAATGTCGTCCGCGCGGGCGTGAACTACAAGTTCTGATGCCTCGGGCCTCGGCCCGGACGCTGAATGAGAAAGGCCCCGGACGGCAATGTCCGGGGCCTTTTTCTTTTGGCGCTCACACCGTCTGCCGGTCAGCTCGGGCGGGTTGCCTCGAAAGCGGGCACGCGTGCGGCGAAGCTGTCCAGCCACTCCACCAGCGCCGGGTGATCCTCGCGCCACACGCCATGGAAGCGCAGGTCGAGATAGCCGAGCGCGCAAGCGAGCGCGATCTCGCCAATATGGGCGGCGCCGGACACCGCGAGCGGGGCCGGCGGGCCAGCCTCCAGCAGCTTCAGCGTGCGGGCAACCTTGCCGGCCTGATTGTCCACCCAGCCGGCGGAGCGCTGCTCCTCCGGGCGGAAGCGGGCCTCATAGACCTGCAGGAGCGCGGCATCCATCAGCCCGTCGGCCATCGCCTGCTGGGTCAGCGCGTCGAAGCGCGGCTCACCGCTCGCCGGGAGGATGACGCCGCCGCCCGCCTGCGCGTCGAGATAGTCGACGATCACGCGCGAATCGAACAAGGGCGCGCCGTCCGGCCGCAGCAGCACCGGAATCTTGCCGAGCGGATTCTGGCTGCGCAGCGTATCGGCCGGGTTGGTTGTGTCGGCGGGTTCGACGTCCAGGTGAATGCCGCAAATCACGGCGGCGATCTTGACCTTGCGGCCGAAGGGAGAGGCGGGCGAGGAACGCAGCTTCATCGATGTCTTCGCTCAGTTCGGACCGGCCGTGCGAACGCGCGCCAGCCCGCCCGCAGCCGGCCCCGGCCGTGGACGGGATATCTCGGCTTCGCCGTCAGGCTTATCAGTCGGCCTGCTGGAGGTCGATGGCCTTGGGGCCCTTGCCGCGCTTGTCCGGCTCGACCTCGAAACTCACGCGCTGCCCTTCCGCCAGCGTTCCCATGCCCGAACGCGTGACGGCCGAGACATGCACGAACACGTCGCGCCCGCCGTCATCCGGGCGAATGAAACCGTAGCCCTTTTCCGTGTTGAAGAACTTGACGGTACCCGTCGTCGCCATACGCCTGCTCTCCCCATCCACCGGGCTCGCATCTCCCCGGCCGGATTACTGCCGGAGCGCGAAGCAAGACCAATGCCGGATGACGATGACGGGCATTCAACGTTCGGCGGTGAGCCAGCCGATGCGCACCCGGCCGGTGCCATCGGTCGCGAGCACCCGCACCAGCGCGTTCAGCACGAGGCGCAGTTCATCGGCCAAAGTGAAGGGCGGATTGACGATGACGAGGCCGCAGCCGGACATCGCATCGGCCTGCCGCACCGCGCGCAGATCGAACTGGATGTTCAGCGTCTTGGGAATGTGGGCGCGCTCGATCTCGCGGCGGAAGGCATCGACGGCGCGCACGTCCTTGATCGGGTACCAGAGCGCATAGACGCCGGTCGTCCAGCGTTTATGCGCTTCGATGAGCCCCTGCGCCATCCGGTGGAACTCGCCAGGCTCCTCGAAAGGGGGGTCGACCAGCACGAGGCCGCGTCGCTCCTTCGGCGGGAGGTACGCGGTGAGCGCCTGCCACGCATCGGTCGGCAGCACCTTCACCCGTCCGTCGCGGCCGATCGCGTCGGCCAGCGATTCCCGCACGCCGCTGACCGTCTCGCACAAGAGGAGACGGTCCTGCGGGCGGGTAAGGGCCTGCGCGATCAGCGGCGAGCCGGGATAATGGCGCAACGCCGCCGGCGACTCCCTGCCATCTTCGGTGCCGGGATTGACCGCGCGGACGACATCGAGCCAAGGCTTCAGCAGCGCGGCCACCGGGGCGGTGAATTCGGCGCGCAGTACCGCACCGATTCCGCCCTCCCATTCCCCGGTGCGCTGGGCTTCCTCGCCGGCAAGGTCGTAAAGACCTGCCCCTGCATGGGTGTCGATCACGCGATAGGCCGCGTCCTTCTGCCCGAGATAGGCGAGGATGCGGGTGAGCACGACATGCTTGACGACATCGGCAAAATTGCCGGCGTGGAAGGCGTGGCGATAATTCATTCCGGCTTCCGGCGGTTCAGCCGCCCCGCATCGGGGGCATGGTGACGCGATCCGTGGTGCAGGCCTTCGCCGCCACCGCGGGGCAAGCGGTGTACTGGAAGGTGCGGCTCATGCACACCCTGACCTCACTGAGCCGCCTGTCGCTGCACTCGACCGAGATCATGTCCGCCTCCAGACCCGGATTTGCGGCGCGAAATGCCTGCGCCACCTCGCCGGGCGACACCATGCGGTAGTCTTCCAGCCTGCGGTACTCCTCGGGGATCGTCACCCGGCTCTGGGCGAGGCGGACCTTTTCGAAATAGGTTGCCGAATCGAGCCCCGAACAGGTGCCGTGCTTGCGCCACTGGTGCAGCACGAGCTTGCGGCTGGGCATGATATCCAGCATCGCGCGCAACACGGGTTCGGCGACGAAGGGCGCCGGCTTCTGGCAGAACTCCGGCCAGCCCCGCGTATATTGCGGCCAGAGTCCGTGCACGACGAAGGCAAAGGGCCGGGCGGTGCTGGCGCATTGCATGGGGTCGGCGTCGTCGCCCTCGCCGGCGCAATAGCTGGGCGACCAGGAGAGCGAAAGCACATAGAAGTCGAAATCGCCCGGACGGTTGCGCGCCTCGGCCGGGCCGAGGGCGGCGAGCAGTCCGAGAAGGGCGCCGGCGGCCAGGAGCCGCCGTGCCCCGCGGCGCAGGGTCATGGACGCGCCATGCGGCAATTCGGGGCGTAGGTCCAGGAACGGTCGAGACCTTCGACGCACCATTCGACGCCCCAGGAATAGCCGATGAAGCCGCCATCCTCGACCAGCGAGTACCAGACGGTGCGGTGGCTGCCGCCCTTCGGCACCTTGGTCACCACCTTGCCGTCATAGGCCCCGCTGCCATAGGCGCCTTCGCTGGTGAAGGCGGGGGTACCCTCAAGGCCGGAGATGACGACGTCGGCCTGGCAATAGCGGCGGGGCACATAGTCCTCGCCCCACGGGCGGAAGGCGATCTCGCGCACCGGGCCGACGCTGTCGATGGTGAGCTTGGAGTTCCAGAACCGCGCCTCGGTTGTGGCGAATTCCTTGCTGATGCGCTTCAGCGCTTCCGGCGTGTCGCAGGCCGGCACGTTGCCGCTGTAGTTCGGGCCGGACAGCCAAAAATTCTTCTCGAGGAAGCTTGCCGCCTGCGCGTTCGCCACGGAACCCGCCAGCAGCGTGGCCGCGACGAGGCCACCCGCAAAGTGGCGTAAGGCGCGCCGCGTCACAGCGGCAAATGAACCCTCGGCACGCATGGCACGTCTCCCAGACCCGTGTGGTCCCAGCTCCCCTGGGGGTCCCTCGCCTGTGGGACAGGACCCTTGTGGCGCGAAGATGCGTCGGGGGCGGCGGCCGGTCAATAACGGCGCGGCAACACCCCCGTAGAATCGCACGCCCCCATCAGATGAGACGGATGACATAAAGCTTGCGCGTGGTCTCCACCACTTCCCACACGCCTTTGAAGCCGGGCCGTATGACAAAGCTGTCACCGGCGGACAACCTCACCGGCGCGGCGCCGTCCTCATGCAGGATGGAGACGCCGGAGAGCAGGGAACAGAACTCCCATTCCTCGTAATCCACCCGCCAGGAGCCGACGCTCGATTCCCACACCCCGGCGAAAAGGGCGTTGTCGGGCAAGGTTTCGAGGTTCCAGGTCAGGTGCCGCGGATCGCCGGCGACAATGCGCTCGGGCAGCGGCGCGGTCTCCTCCGGCGTGCCGAGATTGGCGGGATCGAAGCGAAGCAGGAAGGACATGAGGAACCTCGGATGGGCAACGCCGTCGACAGAAGCGGCGCGGCCCATCCTGTGCGATGCGCCGCGCCGCCTCAAGCCGCTTCGATCCGCCCCCTGTGGCCAAAGCGCGGTTGCGCTTCGGCTATTCCGCCGGTGACGCGTGCGCGGAGGCGGGCACGACCGCCGTCTCGGGTTCCGGCACCGCCAGTTTCGAGCAGGCGACGAAAAAGCCGGCGACGATGACATAGGCCAGCGCCACGCCGGGTGTGACCCCGATTCCCACCGCCTCCCCGTGCATGAAGCCGAAGAAGGTGAGGATGGCGCCGGCCAGCGCGAAAGCGGCCGCCGGGATGAATTTGCGTTCCACCACGAAGACCCCGATGGCTCCGAGCACAAGGCCGACGAGGATGGCGCCGCCGCCCATCACCTCAAGCCCGTGATAGAGCACCCCGACCGCACCGAGCTTGTCGAAGCCGAGCGTCGCCGCCGAGGTGCCGGCCACCGCCAGCGAATTGTCGATCAGCAGTTTCGCCCACGCCGCCAGATGCGGGGTCAGGGCCAGCACCACGGCCGGCGCGTGCTTGACCGGCGTGGTCTGGAAGGCCTGCGCGCCGATGAGCATGCCGATGTAGAGCAGGATGGGCGATATGGCGACCACCGGGATCAGCGCCAGCAGCAGCGCGATGATGCCGAACCACGAGAGCAGAACGACCATCAGCCCCGTCGCGGCCGAATAGCCGATGCGCCCGCCCATGGATTTCCAGCCGGGGTGGCCGATATAGACCGCGTTGATGAAGGGGTTGCCCATCAGGCAGCCGATCAAGCTCACCACGCCATCGGCGGTGAGCACGCGCGTGGTCGGGTAATGGTCGCCCGCCGCCTCCGCGCTCTCCACATTGTCCATCGCCTCGACGAGATCGTAGATGCCGAACGGGATGGCGGTGACGAGGATGATGCCGAGATACTGGAAGCCGGAGAAGACGTGATCGACCGCCGGCAGCGGCACGGAGAATCCGAAGCTGGACAGTGCCGCGCCCACCTTGTCGAGGCTCATGCCGCCATAGTTCAGGCCGAGCGCTGTCGAACCCCAGGCGATGATCATGCCGGCGGCGATGGCGACGAGACCGGCCGGAATGCCCTTGGGGTATTTCACGCCGCCGAACCAGCTCACCAGGATGATGGCGAAGCAGGTGAGGCCGATCACCGGCGTGGTGAAGATCTCGAAGGCCGGGCGCATCGAGATGAAGGCGATCGACACGCCCGCCAGCGTGCCGAGCAGCGCGGCGCGCGGCGTGATCTTGCGGATATAGGGGGCGACGAAGCCACCGATCATCAGGATGAAGCTCTGGAAGAATACCCAGACGAGCCCCGCCTCCCACCCCTTGATCGGATCGCCAGACGCCGCGCCGATGGGCAGCATGATGACGAAGGTGACGACGAACATATGCGGCACGGAAATGCCCGAGGGCAGGGCGCACACATCGTCGCGCCCGGTCTTCTTGGCGAGCTGGTAGCCAAGCCAGGCGTAATAGCTGGTGGAGAGGAACATCATCAGCCCGACGGCGGGCAGAATCCGGCCGAAGACGATCTCCGGCGGCATCTTCAGCACGAACTGCAGCAGGCCGGTGAGCACCAGCATGTTGACGAGGATGTTGGTGCCGAAGCCGAACAGGGCATTCCAGTCGCCGCGCGTCCAGAGCGTCGGCCGCATGCCGATGCGCGAGGACGCCAGCGGGGTCATCTCGGTGGCGGAGGCGTGGTCGGCGGACATGGAGGTTCGTCCCCTGATTGAATGGTGATTGGCGAAGGTTCAGGCGGCACGCGCACGCGCAGAAATCAGGCCGCGTCGTTGCGCGCGGCCTTGTTGCCGAGGGCGGCGATGAGCGCGCCGGCATCGGAGACCCAGCCGAAGATTCCGCCTTGTGCCTTGATCATGGCCAGGCCGACGCGGTGGAATTCCGGGAAATAGGAGGCGCAGCAATCGCTGAGCGCGACGCAGCGATAGCCGCGGTCATTGCCTTCGCGGATGGTGGTGTGGACGCACACTTCCGTCGTCACGCCCGCCACCAGCAGCGTGTCGATGCCGCGGTTCTTCAGCATCAGCTCGAGATCGGTCTGGTAGAAGGCGCCCTTGCCGGGCTTGTCGAGCACCGGTTCGCCGGCCGCGGGGTAGAGCGCGGCGATGATGTCGTGCCCGGCCTCGCCGCGAATGAGGATGCGGCCCATCGGTCCGGCGCAGCCGATGCGCGCGGTAGGTTCGCCCCGCTCGACCTTGGCGGGCGGGGCATCCATCATATCCGGCCGGTGGCCCTCGCGCGTGTGAATGACCAGCATTCCCGCCGCCCGCGCGGCGGCCAGCGCCGCCTGGCAGGGCCCGACTGCCGCCTGCAACAGCGACACGTCGTTGCCGAGCGTCTCCCCGAAGCCGCCCGGTTCGAGAAAATCCCGCTGCATATCAATGATGATCAGCGCCGCACGGGCGGGGTCGAAGGCGAGAGGGGCGGGCTCGGCGGCGAGAAGCGTCTCGGGCATGGGGCAGCTCCGCGATCAGGGCGCACGGGCCTCAGCGACCGGATGCCGACGTGCATACATTGATGTATGCAGAAGGTGTGCCAATGTGTCGCCTGCGAAAGCGCGAAGCTAAATAATTGTATTTAATAATCTTTTCATGATGAACGCGCGTTGCGCGACAAAACCCTTTGCGCCGGCGAAGAACGCGAACTGCTCATTATGTAATCAGAATGTCCGATCCATACCTTCTGCGGGCAATTTCTCGTTTGGCGCGGTAAAATTGATTTTATCAGTATATACAACTTATGAGAGTATTCAGCCGGGTCACTAAACAGGGGAGGCCACGGTGAAACGGGCGGTTGGGGTGTGCTTGGCAGCCGGTCTGCTGGTCGGCGGATGTGCGGACAAGTCGATTGTTTTGGGTGCGCGCGACATTTCGCCCCCGCGCAAGGGCATTTATGTCGGGGGCTTGTATGCGGCTGAGGGGGGAGCGCGCTCGACCCGGGCCGGGGCGGTGAACCTGACGGATCTCTGCACGGTATCTCCAACACTCGATGAGTTCGGTCTGAAGGAGCCCTTGGGTGTTGAGGTCACGTCAATCGATCTTCTGAAAAATCGCGTCTTCTCGGCGACGATCGCCGACCTTAATACGAAATTGGCCGATATAGGCGTGGATGGTTCGATCTCTGATTATTATGAATACAAGGTCGAAAACGTTCTGTACTACAGTATGCCGGCGACAGAGGCTCGCAAGGTCTTCAATGCACTGATGGCGCAGCCGCCCTGCCGAACGGAATTGGAGCGCGCGGAAGGACGGGTGTTCCAGGTGCTCGGCGCTTATGTCGGCGATGTGGTGTTCAAGCAGCGGCGCGACATCTCGCTGACGCCCAGCCTCGCCGGCAAGTTGAAGCGCTTCACGCCGACTCTGAAGGCGGCTCTCGAGAGCAATTATAACGCCACCTTCTCCGGCAAGGGCGTCGTCTTCGCATTCATTCCGCGAGAGAAGAAGACGCCTTCGTCCTGATCGGACGCCAGTTGGCCGGGGGAGCTGCCGGGATTCCCATCGCGGTGCCCGGCGTAGCTGTTCGCGAGCAGACGCATCGGCTTGGCAGGCCGGCGACGAGGCGGCAGAGTTGCTGCCCCGCCGCCGGACGCCTGCCATGCTCATCGCTCATCTTTCTGATCCGCATCTGCGTCCGCCGGGCGTGCTCTATCAGGGGCTCGTGGATTCCAACGCCATGTTCGCCGCGGCGCTGGAGACGCTCGCGGCGCTCGATCCCGCCCCCGATCTGGTGCTGCTCACCGGCGACCTTGTCGACGAGGGGACGCCCGAGGAGTATGGCCATGCGCGGGCTCTGCTGGCGCGGATCGGGGCGCCCCTGCTGGCGATCCCCGGCAATCATGATGAGCGGGAGGCGTTCCGCGCCGCCTTCGCCGGCCAGCCGCATCTTCCCGCGTCCGGCCCTCTGCATTTCGCCGTAGATGCTTACGGTCCGGTGCGCATCGTCGCGCTCGATGTCACCGTCCCCGGCGATCACCATGGCGCGTTCGACGCGGCGGCGGAGGCCTGGCTGGAGGCGACGCTGGCCCGCGAATCGGAGCGCCCGACGCTGGTGATGATGCACCAGCCGCCCTTTCTCAGCGGCATCGCCGGGATCGACGCCTATAATTGCCGGGGCGGCGAGCGCCTCGCGGCCGTGCTGGCCCGCCACCCGCAGGTCGAGCGGCTGCTGTGTGGTCACATTCATCGGGCGATGCAGCTGCGCTTTGGTGGCACGCTGCTGCTCACCGCGCCGAGCACCACCACCGCCATCGCGCTGCGCCTTGCGGAGGGGGCGGAGCCGGCCTCCTATGTCGAGCCGCCGGCGTTTCTGCTGCATCAATGGCGGCCGGACACCGGCCTCGTGACCCATCACGTGCCGATCGGCCGCTTTCCGGGCCCGTTCGACTTCTTCTGACGCTGCGCAAGGCCCTTTTCGGATCGGGCCGGAGCGCCCATATTCCCGTCATGGCCAAAGCAGCACGTCCCGGCGGGTTCTCCGAGCGCTCCCAGCGCGCCTTCGAGCCCGCGCAATCCGCGACCCTCGATCCCGATCTCGCCGAGAAGCTCGGCGTGGCGCCCACCTCTGGCGCCTCGGCCACCGTGGCGGCTCTGACCGCGCTGATCGAGACCGGCCGACCGGAGGTGGACGGCCAGCTCTGGGTGCCGCATCGCCCCGCACGCCCGGAAAAATCCGAGGGCGGCGTCAAATTCGTGCTGAAGTCGGACTACACGCCGAATGGCGACCAGCCGCAGGCGATCGAGGAACTGTGCAAGGCGGCGCAGGAGGGGGAGCGCGACCAGGTGCTGCTCGGCGTCACCGGCTCGGGCAAGACCTTCACCATGGCCAATGTCATCCAGCGGCTGCAACGCCCGGCACTTGTGCTGGCGCCGAACAAGACCTTGGCGGCGCAGCTCTATGGCGAGTTCAAGAGCTTCTTCCCCGACAATGCGGTGGAGTATTTCGTTTCCTATTACGACTACTACCAGCCGGAAGCCTATGTGCCGCGCACCGACACCTTCATCGAGAAGGAATCGTCGATCAACGAACAGATTGACCGGATGCGCCACTCGGCAACGCGCGCGCTGCTGGAGCGCGATGACGTCATCATCGTCGCCTCCGTTTCGTGCATCTACGGTATCGGTTCGGTCGAGACCTACGCCTCGATGACCTTCAAGGTCGAGGTGGGAGAGCGCATCGACCAGCGCCAGCTCCTCGCCGACCTCGTCGCGCTCCAGTACAAGCGCACTCAGGCGGATTTCGGCCGTGGCACGTTCCGCGTGCGCGGCGATGTCATCGAGGTCTTCCCGGCGCATTATGAGGACCGCGCCTGGCGCATCTCGCTGTTCGGCGACGAGGTGGAGAGCATCCAGGAGTTCGACCCGCTCACCGGGCAGAAGTCGCAGGACCTGAAGTTCGTCAAGCTCTACGCCAATTCCCATTACGTGACGCCGCGCCCCACGCTGATTCAGGCGATCCAGGGCATCAAGGCCGAGCTGAAGATGCGGCTGGATGAACTCAACGCCATGGGCCGCTTCCTCGAAGCCCAGCGTCTGGAGCAGCGCTGCACCTTCGACCTCGAAATGATGGAGGCGACGGGAAGCTGCGCCGGCATCGAGAACTACTCGCGCTGGCTTACCGGCCGCCGCCCCGGCGAACCGCCGCCGACCTTGTTCGAATACGTCCCCGACAACGCGCTGATCTTCTGCGACGAAAGCCATGTGACGGTGCCGCAGATCGGCGCCATGTACCGTGGCGACTTCCGCCGCAAGGCGACGCTGGCGGAGTATGGCTTCCGCCTGCCCTCCTGCATGGACAACAGGCCGCTCCGCTTCGAGGAATGGGACGCGATGCGCCCCCTCTCGGTCGCCGTTTCCGCGACGCCCGGCGCCTGGGAGATGGAGGAGGCCGGCGGCGTGTTCGCCGAGCAGGTCATCCGCCCGACCGGGCTGATCGACCCGCCGGTCGAGGTTCGCCCTGCCAAGACCCAGGTCGACGACGTGGTCGGCGAAATCCGCGAGACGACGCGCAAAGGCTATCGCACGCTGGTGACGGTGCTGACCAAGCGCATGGCGGAGGACCTGACCGAATACCTGCACGAGAACGGCGTGCGCGTGCGCTACATGCACTCCGACATCGAGACGCTGGAGCGCATCGAGATCCTGCGCGACCTCAGGCTCGGCGCATTCGACGTTCTGGTCGGCATCAATCTCCTGCGCGAAGGCCTCGACATCCCCGAATGCGGCTTCGTCGCCATCCTGGACGCCGACAAGGA
>JAEZMI010000348.1 GCA_023414975.1 Pseudomonadota bacterium
AGGCGGGCCGGTGCGCCGGACGGGCGGTCTGGGCCTGACGCAGCAGATCGGCGAATTCGTCTTCCTGACCCATCAGGCGAGCGAGCTCGGCAAGCGGGTCCTCGGCGGGACCGCCCTGCCGATTACGCGTCGTGTCGTTGGCCATGTTCACCGAACCTGTTCGCTGCGTCTCGCTACACACCCGCCGGGAGGCGGCACATCGGCGGCGGCAGGGTCACGTCCGGACACGACGCTTCGTAGGAAGCCCGCCCTTGCGACTCGCTCACCGCATTTCTTCGGGAGCATCGACTCCAAGAATCGAAAGTCCTGAAGCGATGATCAGCGCGACCGCGTGCACAAGCGCCAGCCGCGCATAGGTCAAGTTTCGATCATCTTCGATAATGAAGCGTAAATGTGGCATGTCTTTCCCGCGATTCCACTGTCCGTGCAGCGCACTGGCGAGATCGTAGAGATAGAACGCGACGCGATGCGGCTCCCGTGCGCCCGCCGCCTGTTCGATCAGCCGAGGATAGGCGGCGATAAGTTTGGCGAGGCCGAGTTCGCCTTCGTCATCGAGCCGCGCGAGATCCGCCCCGGCGAAAGCCGCCGGCTCGGCCGGCAAGTCCGGAAAAGCCTCGCGGGCATTGCGCAGGATCGAGGACGCGCGCGCATGGGCATACTGGACGTAGAACACCGGGTTGTCGCGCGACTGCTCGATCACCTTGGCGAGATCGAAGTCGAGCACCGCGTCATTCTTGCGGTAGAGCATCATGAAGCGGACCGGGTCGACGCCAACCTCATCCACCACGTCGCGCAACGTGACGAAGGTGCCGGCGCGCTTCGACATTTTCACCGGCTCGCCATTGCGCAGCAGACGCACGAGCTGGCAGATTTCGATGTCGAGCCTGCCCTGCCCGGCCGTCGCGGCCGTCACGGCCGCCTGCATGCGCTTGATATAGCCGCCGTGATCGGCGCCCCACACGTCGATCATCTGCTTGAAGCCGCGATCGAACTTGTCCTTGTGGTAGGCGATGTCGGCCGCGAAATAGGTGTAGGTCCCATCGGACTTCACCAGCGGCCGGTCGATCTCATCCCCGAAGCTGGTGGCGCGGAACAACGTCTGCTCGCGGTCTTCCCAATCCTCCACCGGCGCCCCCTTGGGCGGGGGAAGGCTGCCCTGATAGACGAGATCGCGGGCGCGCATGTCGTCCAGCAGCCGGTCGATGACCGAGGCGCGGCCATCGGGGCGGGCGTGCAGCGTCCGCTCGGAGAAGTAGACGTCGAAGCTGATGTTCAGCGCCTTCAGATCGTTGCGGATCATCGCCATCATCATGTCGATGGTGACGGCGCGCACCAGCGGCAGCCACTCGGCTTCCGGCTTGTTCAGCAGCGTGTTGGCGTATTTTGCCACCAGCGCATGCCCGACGGGGACGAGGTAATCGCCGGGATACAGCCCGTCGGGGATGGTGATCGCCTCGCCCAGCGCCTCGCGGTAGCGCAGGAAGGCCGACCGCGCGAGCACATCCACCTGCACGCCGGCATCGTTGATGTAGTATTCGCGGGTCACGTCATAACCGGCGGCGGCGAGCAGGTTCGCCAACGCATCCCCGAAGACGGCACCCCGGCAATGCCCGACATGCATCGGCCCGGTCGGGTTGGCCGAGACGTACTCGACATTGACCTTCTGGCCGGCGCCGACGGCCGAGCGGCCGAAAGCGGTGCCGGCCTGAAGCGCGGCCGCCAGCACACGCGGCCAATAGGCCGGCTCCAGCGCGATATTGATGAAGCCAGGGCCCGCGACATCGACGCGCGCGACGCCCTGAAGCGTCGCAAGCTTGGCCACCAGCGCTTCCGCGAGGTCGCGCGGCTTCATGCGCGCTTCCTTGGCGAGCACCATGGCCGCGTTGGTCGCCAAATCTCCATGACTCGCGTCGCGCGGCGGCTCGACGACGACGCGGCTGACATCGAGACCGGCGGGCACCGTGCCTTCGGCGGCGAGCTGGGCCACGGCGTCACGCACATGGTCGGCGAAGAGGGCGAACAGATTCATGGGCAGCTCTCGGCTCGGCGCGCGGCCCGCAGGGCCGGAAAGGACGGCCGCTGGCGCTACCTCAGTTCCGGAACGCTGTCAAAGAGCCGGGCATGTTCGGCAAGCGCGTAGCGGTCGGTCTGGCCGGCGATGAAGTCGGCGAGGCGCCGGGCACGCGCCGCCTCCGCGCGTCCGGCGACGCTGGCGCGCCATTCCTCCGGCAGCGCCGCATCATCCGCCATGTAGCGGTCGAACAGCGCACGGACGACGTCCCCGGCGGCGGCCATCTCCTTCATGACGCGCGGATGCCGGTACATGCGCGGGAACAGGAAGGACTTCACCGCGCGCTCGGCATCCGCCACCGGCGCGGAGAACCCGACGAGCGTGCGACCGAGACGGCGCACCTCATCCGCGCTGGACGGCGCGGCGTTCGCGACCCGGCGCGTGGTCTCCGCCACCACATCCTCGATCAGCGCCGTGATCAGCCGTCGGCCGAGTTCGTGAATGAACCGCGCGCGGTCGAGGCGGGGAAAGCCGGCGCGGATGTCGGCGATGATGTCGCCGACCAGAGGGAGGGCCGCGAACTCGTCAATGTCGAACAGGCCGGCACGCAGGCCATCGTCGAGATCGTGGACATCATAGGCGATGTCGTCGGCGATGGCGGCGACCTGAGCCTCGGCGCTCGCCCAGCTCCACAGCCACAGATCCTGCTTCTCGGCGTGGACCTCGATCGCATGCGGCAGCGGCCCGGCGACGGGACCGTTGTGCTTGACGATGCCCTCAAGCGTCTCCCAGGAAAGGTTGAGGCCGTCGAAGCCCGGATACCGGTTCTCCAGCCGCGTCACCACGCGCAGCGACTGCGCATTGTGGTCGAAGCCGCCATAGGCGGCCATGCAGGCGTCGAGCACGCGCTCGCCGGCATGAGCAAAGGGCGGGTGGCCGAGATCATGCGCCAGCGCCAGCGCCTCGGCGAGATCCTCGTCGAGGCCGAGCGCCCGCGCGAGGGAGCGCGCCACCTGCACCACTTCCAGCGTGTGCGTCAGCCGGGTGCGGAAATGGTCGCCCTCGTGATAGGAAAAGACCTGCGTCTTGTAGGCGAGCCGCCGGAATGCCGAGGAGTGGATGATGCGGTCCGCGTCGCGGCGGAAGACGCTGCGGCTCGGGGCATCCGGTTCGGCATGGAGGCGGCCACGGCTTTCTTCCCCCCGCGAGGCCCAGGCCACGCGCGGCTTTGCTCCGGCCACCGCCATGCGCGCATCTCCCCTGCGTCGAAGCCCCTTTGACTCGGGGCCGGCAGCACTTAACTATTCGCTCAAGTCATATTCAACCCGAAGGCCCGCGAGATGAGCGCCAGCCCCTCAATGTCCGCCGCTTCCGCCGAATCCGGCCGTACCCCGGACCCCGCCGGCATCGGCGTCTCCGCGCGCGCCATGAGCCGCATCGCCGAGATCCTGCAGGGCGAGCCCGCTGATTCGATGCTGCGCGTCAGCGTGGAGGGCGGCGGCTGCTCCGGTTTCCAGTACAAGTTCGACATCACGCGCGAGCACGAGGCGGACGACGTCGTCATCGGCGACGGCGCGGCGCGGGTCGTCATCGACCCGGTGTCGCTGGAGTACATGTCCGGCTCGCAGCTCGACTATGTCGACGACCTGATCGGAGCCTCATTCCGCATCACCAACCCGCACGCGACATCGTCCTGCGGCTGCGGCACCAGCTTCGCCCTGTGATGTTCGGCCCGGTCGGCGTGCTCTGCGCCATTCCGCAGGAACTCGCCTATCTCGCGGACAATCTGACGGGCACCGACATCTCCAACAAGGCCGGCATGCGTTTTCATGCCGGCCGGCTGGATGGCGAGCCGGTGGTCCTGGCGCGCGCCGGCATGGGGAAGGTCAATGCGGCCATCGCGGCGACGCTGCTGATCGAGCGGTTCGGCTGCCGTGCCGTCGTCTTCTCCGGCATCGCCGGCGGCCTCGACCCCTCGCTCGCCATCGGCGACGTGGTCATCGCCGATCATGTCATCCAGCACGACGCCGGCTACACCTCTGAGGCCGGCTTCACCGTCTATCAGGCCGGTTTCCTCCCCTTCTTCGCGCCGAACGATGAACTCGGCCACCACGCGGACGCCGCTCTCATGGCCCGCGTGCGCGCCGCGCTCGCCGACATGGTGCTCTCCCCGCTCTCGTCCACGACGGTGGAGCGCCCTCCCCGCCTGCATTTTGGCCGGGTGCTGACGGGCGACCAGTTCGTCAACAGCGAGAGCCTGCGCCGGCGCCTGCACGCCGACATGGGCGGCGTCGCGGTGGAGATGGAAGGCGCTGCCATGGCCCAGACCTGCGCCGCCTTCGGCGTGCCCTGGCTGGTGATCCGCGCCTTGTCGGATCTTGCCGGCGCCGAGTCGGCTATCGATTTCCGGCAATTCGTGGACGAGGTTGCCCTCTCCTCCGCGCTGATCCTGCGCCGGCTGCTGCCGGTGCTGTAAGCTCGCGCTCCGATTCACCGACCGGCAGGCTCCGATGATCATCGCCACCTGGAACGTCAATTCCATCCGCCTGCGCATCGACAACACGATCGCCTGGCTCAAGGAGCGCCAGCCGGACATCGTGTGCCTGCAGGAGATCAAGTGCCAGGACGATCAGTTCCCGCGCGAGGCGTTCGAGGCGCTCGGCTACAACGTCGCCGTCCACGGCCAGAAAGGTTTCAACGGCGTCGCGGTGCTCTCGCGCCTGCCCTTCGACGAAGTCACCCCCCGGCTGCCCGGCGATGATGACGACGTGCAGTCGCGCTTCATCGAGGTCGTGGTCTCCACCCCCAAGGGCGCGCTGCGGGTGTGCGGCCTCTACCTGCCGAACGGCAATCCCGTCGCCACGGAAAAATACCCCTACAAGCTCGGCTGGATGGCGCGGCTGAATGACCATGTGGCGGCGCGCCTCGCGCTTGAGGAGCCGCTGGTCGTGTGCGGCGACTACAACGTCATCCCCGAGCCGGAGGACGCGGCTAACCCTCAGGCCTGGGTGAATGACGCCCTGTTCCTGCCGCAGACGCGCGCCTCATTCCGGCAGCTGCTCAATCTGGGGCTCACCGATGCCCTGCGCGCCACCACGGACGAACCGGGCCTCTACAGCTTCTGGGATTATCAGGCCGGCGCGTGGCAGCGGAACAATGGCATCCGCATCGATCACCTGCTGCTCTCCCCGCAGGCGGCCGACCGGCTGACCGGCGCGGGGATCGACAAGGATGTACGAGCCTGGGAAAAGCCGTCGGACCATGTGCCGGTCTGGGCCGCGCTCGATCTCGGCACCTGATCCGGGTCGACGCGGAGGCCCGAGGTCCCGCCTTCAGCGGCCGGATTTCATGTATTGCTCAAGATAGACCAGCGCCATGGCGCGCTCATCCGAGCTCGCGCTGGCGAAGGCTTCCTCATAGAGGTCGACCACCCACTTGTCCTCGGGAGAGGCCGCCGCCTCACGCGCCAGCGTCAGCCACATCAGGCCGCGCGCACCCTGGCGGGGAATGCCGTCATCGCCCTTGAAAAGCAGCCCGCCGAGCGCCGCCTGCGCCTGGTACTGGCCCTTGTGGGCGGCAAGTCCAAGCCAGCGGGCGGCGAAGCGTGGATCGCGCGGCACGCCGTCGCCGTCGATATAGAGGCGCGCAAGGTGATACTGCGCATCCGGATCGCCGAAATAGGAGGCGGCATAGGCGAACATGTCGCGCGCGCGGTTCGGGTCGCGGCGAACCTTGTTGGGAATGCCGACGAGATAATAGCCGCCCAGCGCCACGAAGGCATCGGCCACAAAGCGCGCCTGCGGCGCCGACGGGTTGTCGTCCGCATGCAGGTTGGCGATCTGGGTGAAGTACTCGAACGCCTTGATATCGTTGCGCTCGACGCCCTCGCCCTCGGCATACATGCGGCCGAGCTTCCACTGCGCGCCGGCATGGCCCTGATCGGCGGCATAGCGCAGGGAATCGATGCCCTTCTCCATGTCGCCGGAGCGCAGCGCCTGCGCGCCGAAACGCACGACTTCTTCCAGCGGCTGCGCGCCGGTCGGCGGCGCCACGCCCTTGGGCAGAGCCTGAGCGGCGGAGGCCTGGTCCGTGGAGCCGTCGAAGGCCCACGCCGGCGCGGGCGCAAGCGCCGCCAGGGCGCCGGCAAGCGCGGCGCCCACCAGGGCGAGAAGGATGGGGCGCTCAGATGTTCGCATAGCACGATATCTCGGCCGCGCCGCCCGGATGGGTAACCGCGCCCTCACGGGCGGGCCCCACGGCCTGCGCGAACTTCCAGATGGCCCCCGAGCCGACCGGCGACGGACGCGGCACCCATTCCGCCCGGCGGGCGGCGAGCTCCTCGTCCGAGAGCGCCACGTCCAGCCTGCCCTCGATTGCGTCGATTGTGATGATGTCGCCGTCGCGGATCAGCCCGATCGGGCCGCCCACCGCCGCCTCCGGCCCGACATGGCCGATGCAGAAGCCCCGCGTGGCGCCGGAAAAGCGTCCATCCGTGATGAGCGCCACCTTGTCGCCCGCGCCCTGCCCGTAGAGCGCGGCGGTGGTGGAGAGCATTTCGCGCATGCCCGGCCCGCCCTTGGGGCCCTCATAGCGGATGACCAGCACGTCGCCATCGGCATAGGCGCGCCGGGTCACGGCCTCGAAACAGGCCTCCTCGCCGTCGAAGCAGCGGGCGGGGCCGGAAAACTTCAGGTTCTTCAGGCCCGCCACCTTCACGATGGCGCCGTCCGGCGCGAGGTTGCCCCGGAGCCCGACCACGCCGCCGGTGACGGTGATCGGATCATTGGCCGGGCGCACCACGTCCTGATCCGGGTTCCACTTCACCGAGGCGAGGTTCTCGGCGATGGTCCGCCCGGTGACGGTCAGGCAATCGCCATGCAGATAGCCGTGGTCGAGCAGCGTCTTCATCAGCAGGGGAATGCCGCCGACCTCGAACATGTCCTTGGCGACATAGCGCCCGCCGGGCTTCAGATCCGCGATGTAGGGCGTGCGCTTGAAGATCTCGGCCACATCGAACAGGTCGAACTTGATGCCCGCCTCATGCGCCATGGCCGGCAGATGAAGCGCGGCATTGGTCGAGCCGCCGGAGGCGGCGACCACGGTCGCGGCATTCTCCAGCGCCTTCAGCGTGACGATGTCGCGCGGGCGGATGTTGCGGGCGATCAGGTCCATGATCTGCTCGCCCGCCGCCATGCAGAACCGGTCGCGGATTTCATACGGCGCCGGCGCGCCGGCCGAATAGGGCAGCGCGAGACCGATCGCCTCGGACACGGTCGCCATGGTGTTCGCGGTGAACTGCGCGCCGCAGGCCCCGGCCGAGGGGCAGGCGACCTGCTCCAGCTCGTCGAGGTCGTCGTCGGACATCAGGCCGACCGAATGCTTGCCGACCGCTTCGAACATGTCCTGCACGGTGACGGGCTGCCCGCGGAACGAGCCCGGCAGAATCGACCCGCCATAAATGAAGATGGACGGCACGTTGAGGCGGATCATCGCCATCATCATGCCGGGCAGCGACTTGTCGCAGCCCGCGAGGCCGATCAGCGCATCATAGGAATGGCCACGGATGGTGAGTTCGACCGAGTCGGCGATCACTTCCCGCGAGGCGAGCGAGGACTTCATGCCCTCATGGCCCATGGCAATGCCATCGGTCACGGTGATGGTGCAGAACTCGCGCGGCGTGCCGGCGGCAGCGGAAACGCCCTTTTTCACCGCCTGAGCCTGACGCATCAGCGAGATGTTGCAGGGGGCGGCTTCGTTCCAGCACGAGGCGACGCCGACCAGCGGCTGGTGGATCTGCTCGCGGGTCAAGCCCATCGCATAAAGATAGGAACGGTGCGGGGCACGCGCCGGACCTTCGGTCACGTGCCGGCTCGGCAGCTTCCGCTTGTCGATGAGGGTCCTGGCGTCCATTTTGTTATGCGCATCCCGGTAGACGACGGCGTAGCGGGCAACTGCACCCGGCCACTACTTTCCCTCGCCTACACGTCGGATTTCGTGCCGGTTTGTGGCGGCTTCACGGCATCGGCGCCGATGGTTCCGGTTATGGTTGCGAATGCGTGACACTGTTGCGGAGACGCCACGACTTCGACGGCCGCGCTCTGCCGGACAAGCCGGATTCAAGATGTGAGCGGCACCACGCAAGTCACTGTAAGATATAAGGAAACGCCAGATGCTCCGTTTGTTGACCGCCATGGCGCTTGCCGCGCTGACCGGTTTCTCGGCGCCCGCCGCGCGGGCGCAGGATTGTACCGACGCCACCCAGATGGGGCTCGATGAGTGCGCTGGCGCGGCTTACAAAAAGGCGGATGCGGAACTGAACCAGATCTATGGCCGGATCGTCGCGCGGCTGGGCCAGGACGCCGGCACCAAGGCCAAGCTGGTCACGGCCCAGAAGGCCTGGATCGCCTTCCGCGATGCCGACTGCGCGTTTCGCGCCTCGGCCGTCGCGGGCGGCAGCATCTACCCGATGGCCATGGCCCTCTGCCTTGCCGATGCCACCAAGCAGCGCGTCTCCGAGCTTCGGCCGCTGCTCTCCTGCCAGGAGGGCGACACGACCTGCCCCGTGCCTTCATCCCCGTGAGCCAACGCTTAATCCGCGGCGCTTCGCGTCCAGGTCGCGGACACCACATCCGGCAACTGGCGGACCCGCGCCACCGTCGCGTCGAGCTCGGCAGCGCGCACCGACGTATTCACCAGCGTGGCCCGCAGTTCCACCGTGCCATCGGGCCGGTCGGCCTGCTCGACGATGTCCGTTGGGAAATGCGCCGCTTCCAGCAGCGCCGAGAGGCGGTGAATGAGTTCATGGGCGACAGCAGCCCGCGTCACCACCGTGATGCCGTAGGTCGCCTCGGTCGATTCCTCCGGGCGCGGCAGGCGTTCCAGCGCTGTCACCAAAGGTCGAAGCATGGTGTTGCCGGCGAGGACGAACAGGGTGAGCAGGATAGCCTGCGCCACGAGATCGGCCCCGGCGCAGGCGCCGACCGCCGCCGAGCACCACAGCGTCGCCGCGGTGTTGAGGCCGCGAATGTTCGTGCCTTCCTTCATGATGACGCCGGCGCCGAGAAAACCGATGCCGGAGACCACATAGGCCACGACGCGCGTCGCCCCCTCCGGCCCGCCCAGATGCACGGCCATGTCGACGAACTGGCAGGCGCCGATCGCGACGAGGACATTCGTCCGCAGCCCCGCCGTGCGCTGGCGGTACTGCCGCTCGGCGCCGATCAGGGTGCCGAGCGCAAAGGCGACGAGGAGGCTGATGAAGGTCGAGAGGAAATCGCCCGCATCGAAGCTCGCAATGAACGGCATGGGCCTTTCCTCGTTACGATGCGCGTGCCATCCGATCAGATGGAGTCAATCTGATCGGCGCATGCTCCAGCCGTTCAGGCTCCCCGGCCGAGCCGGGCGAGCGCCTCACGAATCTTCGCGGCACGCGCTTCGGCCGCCTCGCGGCGCTCGCGCTGCTCCTCGATCACCTCTTCCTTGGCGCGGGCGAGGAAATCGCGGTTGTTCAGCTTCGCATCGACCTTGGCGATGTCGTCGCTGGCCTTGGCGAGCTCCTTGGACAGGCGCGCCGCCTCGGCGTCCATGTCGATGACGCCCGCGAGCGGCAGCGCCGCCGTTTCGCCGCGCACCACGAGCTGGACCGCGCCCGCGGGGGCTTCCGCCTCGAAGCTGATGGCCGAGACGCGGGCGAGACGCATCAGCACATCGCTCCAGGTCGCGACGCGGGCGCGCACGCCCTCGCTCGCGCCGACGAGAACGAGCGGGATCTGCGCCCCGGCGGGGACGTTCATCTCGGCGCGCACCGAACGGATTTCCGTCACCAGGTCGATCAGCCAGCCGATCTCCGCCTCGGCCTGCGGTGCCTCCCGCCCGGTCAGCACCGACCAGGGAGCCAGGGCCAGCAGCCCGTCGCGCGGCACACCGCCTTCCCCCGTGCGGGCCCACAGCTCTTCCGTCAGGAAGGGCATGAAGGGGTGAAGCAGCTTGAGGATCTCGTCCAGCACGAAAGCGGTCGTGGCGCGGGTCTCGGCCTTCCAGCCCTCGTCCGTGCCCATGAAGACGGGCTTGGCGAGTTCCAGATACCAGTCGCAGAAGATGTTCCACACGAAGCGGTAGGCCGCCCCTGCCGCTTCATTGAACTTGTACGCCTCGATGGCGGCGGTGATCTCCTCGCCGGCCTTCTGCGTCTCGCCCAGAATCCAGCGGTTGAGCGTGGTGGTCACCTTCGCCGGATCGAACGCCGGATCGCGGCCGCAGCCGTTCATCTCGGCAAATCGGGCGGCATTCCAGAGCTTGGTCGCGAAGTTTCGGTACCCCTCGACGCGGGAGGTGGCGAGCTTGATGTCGCGCCCCTGCGCCGCCATCGCCGCCAGGGTGAAGCGCAGCGCGTCGGCGCCGTACTGGCCGATGAGGTCGAGCGGATCGATGACGTTGCCCTTGGACTTCGACATCTTCGCGCCCTTCTCGTCGCGGACGAGCGCGTGGATGTAGACGTCCTTGAACGGGATCTCGCCGTCCATGAAGTGCAGGCCCATCATCATCATCCGGGCGACCCAGAAGAAGATGATGTCGAAGCCGGTGATCAGCACCGAGGTCGGGTAGAACCGCTTCAGCTCCGCCGTGTCGTCCGGCCAACCGAGCGTCGAGAACGGCCAGAGAGCGGAGGAGAACCAGGTATCGAGCACGTCCTCGTCGCGGGTGATGAGGGCGGCGCGCTTCTCCGGGTCGTTGGCGAGTTCGCGCGCCTCGGCATCGGTGATGATGCCGGCCTGCACGCAATGGGCGAGCGCGGCGGCCACCGCCTCTTCCTCGGTCTCCTCGACGAAGACTGTGCCATCCGGCCCGTACCAGGCCGGGATCTGGTGGCCCCACCAGAGCTGGCGCGAGACGCACCAGGGCTGGATGTTCTCCAGCCATTCGAAATAGGTCTTCTCCCAGTTCTTCGGAATGAAGCTGGTGCGCCCGTCCCGCACCGCCGCCAGCGCCGGCTGGGCGAGCGTATGGGCGTCGACATACCACTGATCGGTCAGCCACGGCTCGATGACGACATTCGAGCGGTCGCCATGGGGAACCATGTGGGTGTGCGGCTCGATCCTGTCGACGAGGCCGCGCTCTTCCATGAGCGCCACGACCGTCTTGCGGGCCGCCTCGCGGCTCTGGCCATGCAGCGCCAGCACGACCTCAAGCTCCGGCCCGGACAGCGCGCCGGCGAGGAACTCCTCATTGCCGGCAAGCGTCAGCCGCGCCTCGGCGTCGAGGATGTTGATCATCGCCAGATCATGCCGGCGGCCGACCTCGAAATCGTTGAAGTCGTGCGCGGGGGTGATCTTCACCGCACCGGTCCCCTTGGTCGGGTCCGAATACTCGTCCGGCACGATGGGGATCAGCCGGCCGACCAAGGGCAGGCGCACTTTGGCCCCCGCGGCGACCAGGCCGATATAGCGCGGGTCTTCCGGGTGCACCGCGACCGCCGTGTCGCCCAGCATGGTTTCCGGGCGGGTCGTGGCGACCACGATGTAATCCCGCGTTTCGTACAGCGTGGGCTGGCCGTCCGCATCGAACTCGACGGGGTGCTCATAGGTAAGGCCGTCGGCGAGCGGGTAGCGGAAGTGCCAGAGATGGCCCTTGACCTCGACCTGCAGCACTTCAAGGTCGGAGATGGCGGACTGGAACTTGGGGTCCCAGTTCACCAGCCGCTTGTCCTTGTAGATCAGCCCTTCCTTGTAGAGCCGGACGAAGACCTTCAGGACCGCGCGGGACAGTCCCTCATCCATGGTGAAGCGTTCGCGCGACCAGTCGCAGGAGGCGCCGAGCTTCTTGAGCTGGTTGATGATGGTGCCGCCGGACTCGTCCTTCCACGCCCAGACGCGCTCGACGAAGGCCTCGCGGCCCATGTCCCGCCGGCCGGGAAGCTGGCGTTCGGCGAGCTGGCGCTCCACGACCATTTGCGTGGCGATGCCCGCATGGTCGGTGCCGACCTGCCAGAGCACGTCCTTGCCGCGCATCCGCTCGAAGCGGCAGAGAATGTCCTGCAGCGTGTTGTTCAGCGCGTGCCCCATATGGAGCGAGCCGGTGACGTTCGGCGGCGGGATGACGATGCAATAGGGCTCGGCGCCTACACGATCGGCGCGCCCGGCCTTGAACGCATCCGCATCGACCCAGCTCTGGTAGATGCGGCTTTCGACGGCGGCGGGATCGAACCTGTTCTCGAGCATTGGCTCCGGCACCTCATGTTGAATGGGGGCGACAGAAAGCGGAGCCGGAGCGCCAAGTCAATCGGCTCGGGCCATGGCGGGCCACAACGCAGCCCTGCGCCGTGCCGAAGCGGCCACAAACGAAAAGCCGCGCGGCGGTTGACCACGCGGCTTTCATGATTACCGGGTCGGGGCAGCGGCCGAGGGCAGCCGCGCCGCGTCACAGCCCCTGACGGGAGACGCGCTCGATTTCCGCACGCACCAGACGCTCCACAAGCGCCGGCAGGTTCTCGTCCAGCCACTCCTTCAGCATGGGACGCACCGCCTCGGTCACGAGATCGTCGACCGTGCGGGAGTTCGAAGCAACGGTGCGGGCCAGCGTGCCGAATGCCGTCGAGACGGCCGTCGTCGTGGTGCCCGACACCAGCCGGTTCGGCGCCTCGGCAGCGGCAGGCGCCTCGGCCGGGCGCGGGAAAAAGCGCGGCTCGCCGCGGTTTTCGGTGCGGCGGTCATCCGCCGGCTCACCGGCGGAGGTGCGCGAGGCGGCGGCGGGCTTGGCTTGCACCTGCATGTCGGCGGTCTCCGGATCGGACTGGTCGGGGAGCGTAGCCTGGCGGGGCTCCGCGTGGGAGAGTGCCGAGGCCACGGCCGTGGAATCGTCGGCACCCGCGGTCAACCGCTCCGACACCATGGCCTGAGTCGGCGCGGATTGGGCGGTAGCGGCCTCCGCCGTTTCGCTGGACATGATGGCGAGTTCGGCCTGCACGGCCTGCTCGACGAGATCGAGGTCGAGCAGCGCGGCCGCGAAACGTTCGTCCTGGTTCTGCACCTCGTCCTGCACCTCGACCGGCCGCGGCGCTTCGAACGGCTGCGGCGCCTCTACCGGCCCGTAGTCAGGCAGGGCGACCGCCGCGGCGGACCCTGATGCCGGCCGTGCCAGCCAGGGACGCGGGGCCGGGGTGAAGGTCGGCTCCGGCCGGGCAGCCGCCACCGGCTCGTCGAGCCCGGTGGCCGCCACGCGGCGACCTGTCGCGAACGGGTCCGCCGCGGGGGCGCGCCCCGCCGGGATGTAGCCGGAGGAGCCGGCGGCGCCATTCGGCTCCGAACGGGCCGCGCGCATGGCGCTGCGGGACACGAAAGCAGGAAGAACGGGCCCTTGGCGGACGACAGGGCCGGCAGGCCCCTCGTCATCGGCCGCCACCGCACGGTCCGCCCGCACCGCCTCCGCCGGCGTTTCGTCGACCTCCGTCGGCTCGCCCGAGCCGGCCGCGATGGCGGCCTCGGCCAGTTGCTCGCTCGCCGGCAGATCACGCCGCTGGGACGGCGGGCCGGAACGGATATCGCTGGCCGCACCATCGGCGGCATCGCGCGCCGGACCCGGCGATGAGCCTGGCTCCCGCCCGCCGCTTGCGACTTCGTCGGAAATGATGCGCCGGATGGAGGCGAGAATCTCTTCCATTGATGGCTCGTTTGCCCTCGCGCTCGCCGACATGCGCTGATCCCGGTTCTGACTCAACTCTGCGGTACCGGGCCCGCGACTCGCACGAATCACCCGTTAACGCTTCATGAATATGACACCGCGTCACGCAGGGCGCCACGCAAGCCCCTCTTGCTGCTGTGGATGACAAAACGGGCCGGCATGCCGGCCCGCTTCGAGCATAGGAAGAAAGACTTGCTTCAGGCTGTCACTGGCCGCCGGGCGTGCGCACGCCGATCCACGCGTCGCGCACCTGGTTGTAATGGACCTGCGGGTTATAGGTCGCGACCTTCAGGCCGAGGCGGGCTGAGTTCAGTTGCCCGGAAGCCGACAGCACCGCGTAGGACGCGACCACGCGGTCGCGCTGGGCGATGACGAGGTTGGCGCGGGCGTCGAACAGCGCGGTCTGCGCGTTCAGCACGTCGAGCGTGGTCCGCTGGCCGACCCGCCACTCCTCGCGCACGCCGCGCAGCGCGATCTCGTTCGCCGCCACGGAAGCCTGCGCCGACTCGATAGCGGCCTTTGCCGCTTCGAGATTGCCCCAGTACTGAACCACGTTCGCGCGAACCTGCTCGCGGTTCACATCGACCTCGATGCGCATCTGGCCGAGCGTTTCCTTGCTCTGCCGGATGGTCGCGAACTCGCCGCCGCCCTGATAGATCGGCACGGTGAGGTTGAGCGTGGCGGAAGCCGAGGTCTGACGCTCGGTATTGGCCGAGCTGTTGTAGTCGGAGGCAGCCGAACCGTTGAGGGTCAGCGTGGGCGACAGCGCCGCCTCGGCGACCTTGACGTTGGCGAGGGCGGCATCGACCGCGAATTCCGCCGACTTCACCGCCGGATGACTGCCGAGGCCGGAGCTCACGGCCGCGGAAAGCGTCTTGGGCAGCAGACCGTCGATCGGCCGGCCCGGCGCGAGCTTGGTCGGCCGCAGGCCGATGACCTGATAGAACACCGCGTTCGCACTGTTCAGGTTGGCGTCGGCGAGCGCGAGCTGGCTCTGCGCATCCGCCACGCTCGCCTCGGCCTGGGCGACGTCCGTGCGGGTGATCTCACCCACCGCGAAGCGGTCGCGGGCCGCGCGCAGCTCTTCCTGCAGGGCCTGAAGGTTCTGCTTCTGAAGCTCGACCAGCGCCGCGTTCTGCAGGACGTTCATATAGGCCGTGGCCGCGTCGAGCAGGACGAGCTGCTCGGTGTTGCGCAGCAACTCGCGCTGGCCCTTCACCTGCGACTCGGCGCTGCGCACGGAATTGGCCGTCCGCAAGCCGTTATAGATGGTCTGGCTGATGGTCACGCCGACGCCGCTCGGGGTCGTGCGCGTGTTGCCGATATTGTTGGTGCCTAGCAACGCCGCGTAGTTCGAATCGACGCGGGTCTCAGCCCATTGCGCGCCGACATAGGCGCTGCCGAACACCTGGGGGCGGTAGCCGGACAGCGCGATCGGCACATATTCGTCCGTGGCGCGGGTGGCGGCCCGTTGAGAGTTCAGCGTTGGATTGTTCCGGTAGGCGGCAGCGAGAGCCTGCTCGAGGGTCTGCGCATTCGCCGGAACGGAGAAGGCACCAAAAAACGCGACCGCCGCAAAAACGACGATCCTGCCCCCGGTAGCAGAAAGCCACATGGTCCAAACCCCTGCGAACGCATTACTTGCGCGGAGCCGCCTGCCCCCAGAGCGACTCTTCTGATTCACGTTTGACGCAGGATGAGAATAGGTGGTGCGGCAAGGGCTGTGAACCGCCCTCACCCACTGCCCCTGCGTTTTCGCCGCACGCGCGGCAGTTCCGCCACAGCGCCGGCGAAAACGCTTGCCGTGCAAGGAGTCAGAACACGAAGCCGGGACGCGCCTCGAAGCCGGGAAGCGTCGGCACGCCGGCGTCGAACACAATGCGCGAACCCACGCCGCCGGGCGTATTGGTAAAGACCGTGGCACGGCCCGCGCGGCCGCGGCCGACCACCGCGACCAGCCGCCCGCCGGGCTTGAGCTGGGCGAAAAGCCCGGCCGGCACCTCGTCGACCGACCCGTTGATGAAGATGACGTCGTAGGGGGCCTCAGCGGGCCATCCCGCCATCATGGGCCCCTGGACATAGGCGGCGTTGAGCAGGCCAAGGTCGACCAGCACGCTGGAGCCCTGCGCCGCCAGTTCGGCATCTTCTTCGAGCGACACCACCTGGCCGGACAGCTTCGCCAGCACCGCCGTCGAGTAGCCCGTCGCCGCACCGATATCGAGCACGAGCGCGTCCGGACCGATCTCCGCCGCCTGCAGCAGCTTGGCGAGCACCATGGGCTCGACCAGATAGCGGGCGGGCTGACCGTCCTTCACCATCAGGTCATCGTCGATATAGGCGAAGTTCTTCAGCGACGCCGGAACGAAGCGCTCGCGCGGGGTCTCCATCATGGCGGCGACGATGCGCAGGTCGGTCACGTCGTTGGCGCGCACCTGCGCGTCCACCATGGCACGACGCATCTCAGCGAAATCGATCATTCGGGAACCTCGGCAATGCGGGCGCGGGCGCGCACGGGCAGTAACTCGCAGGAGAATTGCGGCACGCGCGCACGCAATGCAAGCCTTCTTGGCAAGCCTTCTTGAAGGATTCCAACCTCGCCTTCGCGGCATCGCCCCGTCACCGCGCCGCATTCGCCCCGGAACGGCACTTGGCGGGGGATTGAGGCGGCAAGCTCCGTTGCCGATCCCGAACGGCTCTGTTATGAGGCCCCCGGCTCATCGGTCGGGAGCGATCCCGCGCACCGATCGGCCACGTGGCGGAGTGGTTACGCAGCGGACTGCAAATCCGCGTACGGGGGTTCGATTCCCTCCGTGGCCTCCAGTTCACACACGCGCCGCCGGGCCGTTCGGCGGTAGCCGGCGGCGCGTGTCGTTCCCGCTACACATCGGCCGCGCCCGCACTTCCGAGGCTCCGGCTCGTTTGACAATGCCCGCCGATCGTCGTTGATGAGGCCGCCGCGATGAGGCCACTGCCTTGGGCGGACCGCGATCGAGCCGCGCCCGGATCTTGCCGGCGCCGCGATGGCTCTCTGCAGAGGAACTGCCTGATGGTGCCTGCCAAGCTGGCCAACGCCTTCCGCAACATGGTCTCGCCGGAGACACGCGACACCGTGAAGCGGCTGTTCATGAACGATGGACGCCGTCACTGGAAGGGCTACGCCATCTCGTTCGTCTTCATGGGCCTGATGGCCGCCTCCACCTCGGGGCTCGCCTATCTCATGGGGACGGTGATCAACCGCATCTTCGTGGAGCAGAACTCCTCCGCCATCTGGATTCTTTCGGCGGCGGTCCTCGCGCTGAGCATCGTCAAGGGCTTCGCCTCCTATGGCCAGTCGGTCACGCTGGCGCGCGTCGGCAACCGCATCGTGGCCGACAACCAGAAGCGCGTGCTCGACCGGCTGCTGTCGCAGGATGTGCGCTATTTCAGCGGCAGCCACACCGCCGAGATCATGCTGCGCTTCACCACGGGTGCGCAGGGTGCGCGCAACGTGCTGAACCTCATCATCACCAGCCTCGGCCGCGATCTGCTTTCGGTCATCGGCCTTACGGCGGTGATGATCATTCAGGATCCCTTCATGGCGATGATCGGCCTCATCGTCATGCCCATCGCCGTGGGCGGCGTGCGCAGCCTGATCCGCAAGGTGCAGAAGATCTTCACCCGCGAGTTCCATGCCGCCGCACAGATCATGACCGAGTCGATCGAAGCGTTTCAGGGCATCCGCACGGTGAAGTCCTTCACCATGGAGGACGACCTGCGCGCCAAGATTTACGGCCGCATCGACCGCATGGAGAAAGCCTCGAACCGCATGATCCGGGCGCAGTCCCAATCCGGGCCCCTGATGGAGGCCCTGGGCGGCGTCGCGATCGGCCTCGTGGTCATGTATGCGGGCTGGGGCGTGCTGCATGGCGGACGCACGCCGGGCGAGTTCTTCTCGGTCATCACCGCGCTGCTGCTCAGCTACGAACCGGCCAAGCGCCTCGCCCGCCTGAACATCGACCTGACGACGCACCTCATCGGCGCCCGCATGTTGTTCGATATGCTCGACCGCCCGGCGATCGAGAAGGACGAGCCGGGCACGCCCGACCTTGTCGTCTCGCGGGGCGAGATCGCCTTCGACGACGTTTCCTTCGGCTATCGCGAGGACGAACAGGTGCTGCGCGGCCTGAGCTTCGTCGCCGAGGCCGGCAAGACGACGGCGCTGGTCGGCCCTTCGGGCGGCGGCAAGAGCACGATCATGAGCCTGATCGAGCGGTTCTACGAGGCCGATTCCGGCGTCATCACCGTGGACGGCCAGGACATCAGCGGCGTGACCTATCGTTCGCTGCGTGAATCGATCGGCTTCGTCAGCCAGGACGTGTTCCTCTTCTCCGGCACGATCCGCGAGAACATCGCCGCCGGGCGTCCCGGAGCTTCCGAGGAGGAGATCATCGAGGCCGCCCGCGCCGCCAATGCGCACAATTTCATCATGAGCTTCGGCAGCGGTTATGACAGCCTCGTCGGCGAACATGGCGCGCAGCTCTCCGGCGGCCAGCGCCAGCGTATCGCCATTGCCCGCGCCTTCCTGAAGAACGCGCCGATCCTTCTGCTGGACGAGGCCACCGCGGCGCTCGACAGCGAGTCGGAGGCGGAGGTGCAGAAGGCGCTGCGCCTGCTGGAACAGAACCGCACCACCATCGTCATCGCCCATCGCCTGCAGACCGTGGTGAGCGCGGATCGCATCTGCGTGATCGACGGCGGCCGCGTGGTCGAAAGCGGCCGCCACGAAGAGCTGGTGGCCAAGCGCGGGCGCTATTACAACTTCCACCAGCTCCAGTTCGCCGGCCAGGGAGAGCGCCTCAGCGCCTGATTAATATCCACAGGCGACGCGGTTCGGGCTTCACAAACCGGAATCGCGTTGCTATATCGCCGGCCTCCGAAGCGCTCAGCGCGCTCCGTTCCCTGATAGCTCAGTTGGTAGAGCGTTCGACTGTTAATCGAATGGTCGCAGGTTCGAGTCCTGCTCAGGGAGCCACTCCCCCGTTCCGGGGCGTCTCAGCTCGTTCCAAGTCGATTGGCTTGCCATTGAGACGGTCAGGCATCCTCATCCCCAGTTCCCGCTAATCGTCCCGATCAAGGCGAGCCTCGGTCCGCTATCCTGCCAATCCGTCGGCCTTGTCGTTGGCCTGCGGCCCATCTCCTCGTAACCGCGGCAGTCGGCGGGGAGGACGATCGGGGCCTCGTCAGACGCAGCGTGCCGAAATGCCGACGGGCAGCAAGGCGCGCACAAATTCCGGCGGTGCGGCGACCGCCTCTTCGTGGGCTAAGCATCACCTCCCCGCATCTCGCAGCAGGCCCGCAGGTCGGCCAGCGTCCCGCAGCAACGCCCCATTCCCACACATGGCTGCCTTTTCACGGCATGCGGCGGGATGCCCTCCCCACCCGCCTCGTCAATGCGACGGCCGCCGACGGGCTCGGAGAGCGCTTTTTGCTGCAACGCAGCGCAAATTATGTACTACAACACCTGCGTATGGTACTGAAGTAGCGTGAGCTTTCTAGAATCGGTGGCGAGACACCATCTCGTCACCCACATGCGTAATAGTCTGAATTCAGCCCCATAAGACGCAGGTTGAAACGATGTAGTGGAGATTCAGGGGTGCCTTTTGGCGACATACCAAGCTCGATGCGAGCCAGCTCTCCCCCGGAAACATGGGGTATCGCGCGAACTATGTTCGACAATACGATGAACTCTAGTACTTTAATTTGACCATTAAGGTAATTCTTATGTCTGATGGTAAAAAGGTCGCCCTTATTACAGGAATCACCGGACAAGACGGCTCTTATCTCGCCGAATTTTTGCTTGAAAAAGGCTATAAGGTACACGGTATCAAGCGACGCACATCGCTTTTTAACACACAACGCGTTGATCATATCTATGAAGATCCGCATGTCGACAATGCGAACTTCAAGATGCACTATGGCGACCTTAGCGATACTTCAAATCTTACACGTATTATTCAGGATATTCAACCGGACGAGGTCTACAACCTTGGTGCCCAGTCCCATGTGGCGGTATCCTTCGAGGCACCGGAGTATACGGCGGATGTGGACGCCATTGGCACGCTGCGGCTGCTGGAAGCCATCCGGTTCCTGGGGCTGACCGAAAAGACACGCTTCTATCAGGCGTCGACTTCCGAGCTTTATGGTCTGGTCCAGGAAATTCCGCAGCGCGAGACCACGCCGTTCTATCCGCGCTCGCCTTATGCCGTCGCCAAGCTCTATGCCTACTGGATCACGGTCAATTATCGCGAAGCCTATGGCATGTATGCGTGCAACGGCATTCTCTTCAACCACGAGTCGCCCCGGCGGGGTGAAACCTTCGTCACTCGCAAGGTGACGCGCGGTCTCTCCAACATCGCGCTGGGGCTGGAACCGTGCCTGTACATGGGCAACATCGACAGTCTGCGCGACTGGGGCCATGCGAAGGACTATGTCCGCATGCAATGGCTGATGCTGCAGCAGGAAAAGCCCGAAGACTTCGTGATCGCAACCGGCGTACAGCAGTCGGTGCGGGAGTTCATCGCATGGGCGGCCGCGGACCTCGGCATCGAGATTGAATTCAGAGGCACGGGCGTCGATGAAATCGGCGTCGTCGCGGGCATCTCGGGTACTCTCGCTCCCGCCCTCAAGGTCGGCGATGTGATCGTGCGCATTGATCCGCGCTATTTCCGGCCGGCCGAAGTCGAGACCTTGCTGGGCGACCCCACGAAGGCCAAGGAAAAGCTCGGCTGGGTGCCGGAGATCGATGCGCGGGAGATGTGCCGGGAGATGGTTCTCGAAGACCACAAGACCGCCCGCCGGCACGCCCTGCTGAAAATGCACGGGCTGGACCTTCCGGTCAGTTTGGAGGGTTGACCTTGACCTATGGGCTCAGCGGCAAGAAGGTTTGGGTGGCCGGCCATAGAGGAATGGTGGGTTCGGCGCTCGTACGTCGGCTCGCATCCGAGGATTGCGAAGTCCTGACGTGCTCGCGGTCCGAGGTGGACCTGAAGGACCAGGCCGCGGTGCGGGCATGGGTTGCTCGGGAAAAGCCGCATGCCGTCTTTCTGGCGGCCGCCAAGGTTGGCGGCATCCTGGCCAATGACAGCTTCCCGGCCGATTTCCTTTACGACAACCTGATGATCGAGGCCAACATCATCGAGGCCTCGTTCCGCAACGGTGTCGAGAAGCTGTGCTTCCTGGGATCGTCCTGCATCTACCCGAAGTTTGCTGAGCAGCCGATCGTCGAAAGCGCTCTCCTCACGGGATCGCTGGAACCCACCAACGAGTGGTACGCGATCGCGAAGATCGCCGGCATCAAGCTGGCTCAAAGCTATCGCAAGCAGCATGGCGCCGATTTCATTTCGGCCATGCCGACGAACCTGTACGGCCCTGGCGACAATTTCGACCTGAACTCCAGCCACGTCATGCCGGCCCTCATCCGAAAGGCACATGAGGCCAAGCTGCGGGGCGAGAAGAGCATCACGGTCTGGGGCACGGGCACGCCGCGTCGCGAGTTCTTACACGTCGACGATTGCGCGGATGCCTGCGTGCATCTGATGAAGACCTATTCGGACGCCGAGCACGTCAATGTCGGTTCAGGCGAGGATGTCACGATCCTGGAGCTTACGCGGCTCGTCTGCGACGTCGTCGGTTTCAAGGGCGACATCGTCCACGACCTGACCAAGCCCGACGGCACGCCGAGAAAGCTCATGAGCGCGGACAAGATCAGGGGATTGGGATGGCGGCCGTCCATAGGTCTGGAAGCCGGCCTTTCCTCGACCTATGAGTGGTTTCAAGCCAATGTCGCCTGACAGGCCACTTAAGATCCTTGTCCTGGGGCTCAACTACGCTCCGGAACTGGTCGGGATAGCGATCTACACAACGGGAATGGCGGAGGAACTCGCCAGACGCGGGCACGAGGTGCGTGTTGTCGCCGGCAAGCCCTACTACCCCGCCTGGAAAGTACCCGATCAGTTTCGCGGCGGATGGCGGCGTCGTACCCGCGAGAATGGCGTGGAGCTGGTCCGCGTCGCCCACTATGTGCCCGCCAAGCCCAGCGGGGCGAAGCGCCTGTTGCATCATGCAAGCTTCGCGATTTCCAGCCTCCTGCCGACGCTTGCGGCCAGCCGGCAAATGCGCCCCGACGTCGTACTTACAATCGCCCCGTCCTTGATAGCGGCGCCGGTGGCGAAGCTCGCTTCGCTGTTCTCCGGTGCGAAGACGTGGTTGCACATTCAGGATTTCGAAGTCGAGGCAGCCATGGCAACGGGCTTGATCGACAACGGAAATCTCGCCGCGCGGCTGGCGCGCTGGTTCGAGCTGAAAGTTCTCAGCCTCTTCGACCGTGTCAGCTCGATATCCCCGGCCATGTGCCGCAAGCTCGTCGACAAGGGCGTCACGCCCGGCAGGGTGTTTGAGTTCCGCAATTGGGCGGACATCGCCGCCATCAAGCCGCTGAGTGGGCCCTCCCCCTATCGCGTCGAGTGGGGCATTACGGCGCCGCATGTTGCGCTCTATTCTGGCAACATCGGCAACAAGCAGGGCATCGAGATCGTTGTCGAGACCGCCCGCTTGCTGAAGCACCGCAAGGAACTCGTGTTCGTCGTGTGCGGGCAAGGACCCAATCGGAGCAACCTCGAAGCTCAAGCGGCCGATCTGGACAACATACTATTCCGCGACCTGCAACCCAAGGAACGCCTCGGCGATCTCGTGGGGCTGGCAACCATCCATCTGCTGCCGCAGCTCGCCGGTGCCGCGGACCTCGTGCTGCCTTCCAAACTCACCAACATGCTGGCATCGGGCCGGCCGGTGGTGGCGACGGCGGCGACCGGCACGGGTCTCGCCGGCGAGGTCGAGGGCTGCGGCCTGATCGTATCACCGGGAGACGACGCCGCCTTCGCAAACGCCATTGAGCGATTGCTCGACGATGACGCTTTGCGTGAAAAGCTTGGCGTCGCGGCACGGAACCGGGCGGAACAGGTCTGGGACCGCGAGCGGATCATTGACGGCTTCGAGGCCCAACTCGGGCAATTGATAGAACAGCCATCGCGCCGCTGATGGCGACGTCAAGAGTGCTCTGACGGGAAGATTGGAGTCGGCCTTGCGTATTCTTGAAACCCTCGCCTCGGCAGATCCGGCATCCGGCGGTCCGTTGGAGGGTGTCCTGCGCCATGGCGAAGTTTGGCGGCGGCAGGGGCATACATGTGAACTTGTCACGCTCGACCCGCCAGACGCGCCCTTCCTGAAGAGCGCCTCCATCCGCATCCACGCGCTCGGCTCCACTCGACACATCACGCCGGCGCGATTGCGTCGCTTCGTGCCGTGGACGCGTTATGGATATACGGCAGGCTATGTCAGCTGGCTGCGAGCTCACGCGGCCGATTATGATGCCATCATCGTCAATGGACTGTGGAACTACTCCACCATGGGCGCGCGCCTCGCCCTGCCCGGCGGAAAGACTCCCTACTTTGTCTTCTCCCATGGCATGATGGACCCGTGGTTCAGACGGGTGAACCCCCTCAAACATGCAGCAAAGCAAGCTTTGTGGCTCTTCAACGAGGGGCCGCTTCTTCAGGGTGCCCATGCGGTTCTGTTCACGACCGACGATGAATTGATCAGCTCCCGCAACGCGTTTCATCCCTACCGTATTCAGGAAAAAGTTGTTGGCTATGGCACCTCTGATGTCCAGGGCGACCCGGACGTTCAACGTGCTGCGTTTCGCGCCTCGCTTCCACATCTCGGGCAGCGCAAGTACCTCCTGTATCTAAGCCGCATCCATCCAAAAAAGGGGTGCGACTTACTGATCAAGGCCTTCGCCGCGCTTGCCGATCGGCTGCCCGACACGGATTTGGTCATTGCGGGGCCAGATCAACTGGGCTGGCGCGCCGAGCTTGAAGCGCTCGCGAGTACGGCCGGGATCGCGCAACGTATCCATTGGCCCGGCATGCTGTCCGGTGACTTGAAATGGGGCGCATTCCGGGGGTGCGAAGCGTTTATCTTGCCATCGCATCAAGAGAATTTCGGCGTCGTGGTCGCCGAGGCACTGGCCTGTGCCCGACCGGTGCTGATCAGCAACAAGGTCAATATCTGGCGCGAGGTCGAAGCAGCCGCGGCCGGCATTGTCGATGACGATACTCTGGACGGCACCGTCAATATTATCGAACACTTCGCCAAACTCGACCACAACGCAAGGATGGCGATGGGTGAGGCAGGGCGTCGTCTTTTTCTGGATCGCTACACCATTGATGGCGCAGCGAACAAATTGCTCGATGTGCTCAGTCAGGGGATCGTCAGCCATGGCCGTGCTTGATGCCAAAGTCTCCTCATCGGTCGTCGGCAAGCCCAGCTTCTCCTTAGGCCATCGCGTACATCGCGCGATTTGGAACCTGACCTGGCTAATATTCGCAGCGTGGACTCCGCCGCCGCTGCACTTTTGGCGACGCTTTCTCCTTCGTCTTTTCGGCGCAAAAATTGCCTCGACCGCGCGGATATATGGATCCACCCGTGTTTGGTACCCTCCCAATCTTACGATGGGTAATTATTCCGTTATCGGCTGGAGAACATTTGTTTACAGCCAGGGAGAGGTCATACTGGAAGATTTTGCCATTGTGTCTCAGCGTGCACATTTATGCACCGGTTCCCATGACATTGACGATCCATACTTCCAATTGATCACCAAGCCGATCACCATCCGGCGCCATGCATGGGTTGCGTCGGATGCCTTTGTTGGTCCTGGCGTCACGTTGGAAGAGGGTGCCGTGCTCGGAGGGGGCGGCGTAACCTTCAAGTCGCTGGCAGCCTGGACCGTATATGGAGGCAACCCGGCCCGCGAACTTCGCAAACGCAAACCAATTCCCGATCTTTTCTAAAGTACTGCCATTTCAGCTAGGGGCGGAGCTTGCCGAATGTCTGAACAGAGAACCCTGTTACTGACGGGCGGATCGGGATTTATTGGCTCCGAAGTGGCCCGCATCGCGGCGGCGAACGCCCCGTCTGCCGTGACGGCGAACACATTATGATGTCGACCCAAAGCAGATACTCTCCGAACTCACCGTCACGATCCGTTCGCAGGCGCGGTTCGCCTTCAATATCCATGGCCCCGTTGGCGTTCGACGCCGTCGTCTCAATCGTTTTGGCATTTTTTCTGCTGTTCTTGTATGGGGCCGCCCTGGATTCGACCTACGACGTCCCGCTTCTTTCCACGTTCCTCTTCATAAACGGCCTACTAAGCCTCATCGGAATTATCATATCGCTCCGCTTTGGCAGCACGTTGTTTATGATTACGTTTTATTTTAATATTATCTTCCTTTCGGCGGCGCCCCTGCAGCAAATTGCCAATACATGGTCAAATATATACCTCGACAGTGAATTAACATTATCCGCCATAGGCCTCTATATAATATCAACGATTATCGGGCTGATAACACTGTTAATTCGATGCTCTCTGGCCAATAGACTATCCGACGACCGATGGAGCGCAAGCCTTATTCCGATGATTGAAGCGGGAGGCGGGAGCGGTCTTGGTCGGCTTCTGATAATATTACTGCCTATTTCGATCGTTCTTATCGCGCTCTACAGCCCGATGCTCTTTTCAAGCCGAGAGGCCTTTGGACGACATGTCGGTACAATATTTTCACGGGAATTATCTATTATCGTCACGTCCGTGTTGCATCCGTTTATTTTTATCTCGGCGACGATCGGGCTTGTTCTGTCGGCTCGATCCGGTCGCCTTGCGCTATCGCTTGGCTTCCTTATTGCGTTCATGATTGCGGTATTGATATACAACCCCTTCATTCAGGCGCGCTTCCGCTTGTCGGCCATGATCGTCTTTCTTGCGCTTGTGATTTACGGATGGCAATCAACACGAGCACTTTTCACTTTTTTGATCTCGGGAACGGCTATATCTCCTATCCTTAATAGCTTTCGGACCCTGGAAAGCACCACGGACGCGAGAACTTTGACCGACTTCTTCAGTCATATGGATTATGATGCTTTCACGATGACATGTTATGTCATCAAGTATGTACTGAATGAAGGGGTCGATTACGGCGTGTCTGCCGCCAGCGCATTCTTATTTTTTGTGCCGCGGGCGTTGTGGCCGGGAAAGTCGGATCACGTGGCCAAGATAATGTTTGATTTTCTTGTTGCGGCGTTCGAGGCAGGGACGGACAATCTCTCCACGCCCCCCGTTGCCGAAGGCTTCTTTGCGTTCGGTGCCATCGGTTCGATCCTGGCAACCGTGCTGTATTTCTGGATGATCCTGAGCATAGAGCGGCGAGCCCTGGCGGCCCAACCCTTCTCGCCCGCAGTCCTCATGGCATCGGTGGCTCCCATGCTGGTTTTCATCCTGTTGCGCGGACCACTCATCGTGGGGATCTCAGAGCTTTCCGGAGCACTGGTTGCTCTAGTGCTTTGCATGTGGATCATTGGAGCTTTTAGTTCGATGCCACAACGCAGAGTCCTGTCCAGTCGGCCGAAATTTCGGTCGCCTTGAGGGAGATATCGAGAACAAACTCTGTGCAGCCTAGACTAGGGACTGGCAAAAGGGAATGAGCTTGAGAATTGCTATCGGGATTGCCACCATCGGCCGGCGCGACGTCTTATCGGAGGCGGTAGCTGAACTTGCCTTTCAGACGCGCCCCGCCGACACGATCGTCGTGTGCGGGGCGAGTCCGGGGGATGTCGATCAGGCTCAGCTCGAGACGCTCGGCCTGCCTTTGCGCGTGATATTCAGCGAGCCAGGTTCGGCGCACCAGCGTAACGCCATATTCGACAACCTGGTCGGCTTTGATGCCGTGCTGTTCATCGACGATGATTTTCTGATGCGCAAGGACTATGTCGAGCACCTTGAGCGCGTGCTGGAGAACCACCCCGATGTGACCGTTGTTACCGGCCATGTGCTGGCGGACGGCGCTCACAGCGCCGGCGTGCCCCTCGGCGAGGCTCGCTCCATTCTGGCCAGGTCAACAGCAGCGACCGATAGTCGACTGGAAGAGGCCTACAGTGGTTACGGTTGCAACATGGCCGTGCGATTGGCGCCGCTGGTCACGCATGGAATACGCTTCAATGAGAGACTTCCGCTTTATGCGTGGCTGGAAGATCTGGATCTGAGCCGGCGTTTGGCGCGGCACGGGCGTATTGTAAAGTCCCGGGCGCTGCAGGGCGTCCACATGGCCGTCAAGACGGGCCGAACCTCCGGACGTCGCTACGGATACTCGCAGATCGCCAACCCCATCGATCTGTATCGCGACGGCGTAATCCCTCTATCGGTCGTTCTGTCGCATATTGGAAAGCCCGTCGCGAGTAATTTGATCCGGTCCTTGGCGCCTGAGCCTTACATCGATCGACGCGGACGATTATTCGGCAATCTGAAGGCGGGGTGGGACCTTCTTCGCGGTCGGCTTAAACCCGACGCCATCTTGCGTATGTGATGTGCGATGAAGATGCGGCGCTTCGTTCCAGGGGTTAATCGGCGAGCTGTGCTTACCGGATTGCTCGCTGCAGCTTGCCCGCCACTTGCCACGCGCGCGGCGAGAGCCGATCAGATCGCCGACGAAGCCGGTCTCCTTGCTCCCCTGCCCTTTGATTTCCCGTCGAGCGCCGCGTCTGGAAGCGGCGAGCGCAAGGTGGTGGCGCACTGGCATTGGTTTCCCCGCTCCTTCGACAACCTCCCGTTCCCTGATGACGCGTTTACCCGCGATCAGATGAGTCCGGAGGGTGAAGGCGGCAAGTACCGCGACAGCGGCGGCTTCATCCTTGAGCGACCCTTGCCCCGCCCACCCATCGCCGGAAGCGATTGGGAGGTGCGGGATATGACCCAGGACATCCGCGAAGCATCGGCCATCGGCATCGACGCATTTCAGTTCAACCTGGCATGGGTCGGCGAAAGCTTCATAGGCTGGCGTCGTTTTCTGGCCATGCAGCAGGCGGTAAACGCGCTGGGGTCGGCGTTCCGCATCATGGTCAATCTGGACTGTAATACGCCCCCTAAAGACAATGTAATAGACATATATGTGGAAGGCATTGCCGACGCGTTCGCCCGTGGCGGACTGATGACGACCTCGGATGGCCGGCTCATCATCAGCGCCTTCATGGCCGACGCCTGGCCCGCGGCGTTCTGGCGAAGGATGTTTGATGCGTTTGCAGCGCGCGGCATTCGCACGGCCTTCATTCCGATGTTTCTCGACCTGTCCCGCGCCTCGGATGACTACCTCTCCATGACCGATGTGGTGTCGAGATGGACTGGAAATCATCTGGGTGGAATAAGACACTTTGCGAGCTACGGCAGGCGAAGCGTTGCGCGCGGCAAGCCGTGGATGGCGCCGATTTTTCCTCAGGATTGTCGACCGAAGGATTTCTGGTACGCCGAGGCGGGTGGCAGTGATGTTTTCCGAGCCGGATGGATGGCGGCGATCGAGGGAAATGCTGCCATGGCTGACATTCTTACCTGGAATGATTACTCGGAAAGCTCTGAAATAAGGCCGTCCACGGGTATCCAATATGGTTTCTACGACCTGGCCGCCTATTATATTGCATGGTTCAAGACCGGCACGCCGCCGGCGATACGCCGCGATGCGCTTTACTACTTTCACCGCGTGCAGCCCACCGATGGACCGGAACTCGGAAAACGCCAGCCGCGGCCAATGACGATGAAGTACGGGCTCGGACCGCGAAACGAGATCGAGCTGCTTGCTTTTCTCACAGAGCCGGCCCGTCTCGAGATCGAGACGACGGAGGGAATAACGGCGAGAGATGTGCCGGCTGGCATACAGATATTGAAAGCCAACCTCGCGGATGGACGTCCCACTTTCCGGCTGACCCGCAAAAATCAGGTTATCATTGAACTGCAAAGCGCTTTCACAATACGTTCGAGTTCAGACTATCAGGACCTTTTATATCGGTCCGGGTCATCGATCCGCGCACCCGTCGATGGGCTTGCTGAAGGTCGCACTTAAATTCCAACGGGAGATATTTCGCAAGATCGCGGCTCATCCTGTCGTCTGGTCAATCGCAAGAAGCCGCTTCGGAATTTTCGACACTTTGAATTGATATGCCGGAGGACGACTTCAGGGCGGAAGCCACCTCTCACGTTTGAGATGAATGTGCGTAACTACTTTCTCATTCTACTTATACGATATCTTCTGGCCTGCCGCATGATCGATATCATCGATTACTGATTTATGGTTCCACGGCGCCATTCAATTAGCGGCAGGCCATTTCCAAGCATAGGCATAAGGATTGGTATGTATGAAGATCGCCATCGTGTCACCAATTCCCGTCCTGCCGTCCACGTCGGGTAATAGAAGCCGTATCCTTTCATTTTCACGTCAGTTGAGGAAGTTGGGTCACGACGTTCATTTCCTGCTTCTGTCGTCCCGGGCGGATGAATCGGGTGACAATGCGTTGCACGAATCCGAGTTCGGACCGGGGCGTTATCTCGAACTGCCACGCCCGCTGGTGGGGCGCGCCAGGCATGTCGCGAAGCGCGCGACCATGGAGGCGACCCGCCGTCTTCTGAGCCGGATTGGCCACCCGAACGCCTATTACAACCTGCTCGATGAATACTTCTTCGAGGCCGCTCTTCCCGTCTTGCGTGCCGTTCAGAAAAAGCAACGGTTCGATGCCGTGTTCGTAGAATACGTGTTCTGCTCAAAGGCGCTCGACGCATTTCCGGCGGGCGTTCTCAAGGTGCTCGACACGCACGACATATTCGCCGAGCGTCATGAACAGTTCGCTGCTGGAGCGACGCCGATCGATTACTGGTATTCCATACCGACGAGGCGTGAGAATGACGGCTTGCGCCGCGCCGATGTAGTTGTGGCCATCCAGGAGGAGGAGGAGGCATGCTTCCGAGACCGCCTGGGCCGTACCGGCCCCCGCCTGGTCACGGTGAGCCATTTTGTCGATGTCGACAGCGTGGTGAGCGATTTCAGTCCGGTTGCCGCGTCGTTTATCGGCTCGGTTGCGCAGCCTAATGTCGATGCTCTCCGATACTTCACCGCAGAGATATTGCCGCGCGTCTTGGCTCAATTGCCGACATTCAAACTGTATATCGCCGGCTCCGTTTGCAGAGAGGTGCCGGATCATCCGGCCTTCATAAAGCTTGGAAGGGTCGAGCACGTCGTCGAGGCGTATCGGGCGGGCCCTGTCGCGATCAACCCGATGCGCATCGGCACGGGGATCAATATCAAGTTGCTCGAAGCCATGGCGCACGGCGTGGGCACCGTGAGCACAAACACCGGCGCGCGCGGCCTCGGCCCGTCCTTTTCAGATGGCGTCGTCGCGGTGGCTGACGATGATGCCGATGCGTTCGCCACGGAACTGGTGCGGCTGATGCGTGATGCGTCGGCACGGCAGGCGCTCGGCGCGGCCGCGCATGCCGCCGCCACACGGTGGAACGACCACCAGCGCGACGCACTCACGCAGATCCTCGCCTCG
>JAEZMI010000383.1 GCA_023414975.1 Pseudomonadota bacterium
GCGCCGCGGCCTGCCACGTCCCGCCCGGCGCCCGCGGCCGCGCCGGCCTATCCCATGCCGGGCAGCGCCGCGCCGCCGCTGGCGCCGCCGGTCGATATTCCCATGGATCCGCTGCGCAGCCCGATCATGGCGCCGCCTCTGGCGCCCTGATCGCTCAGGCGGTGACGAATTCGTCCGCCGTGTAGCCCTGCAGGTAGAGCAGGGCGGTCAGGTCGCCATGGTCGATGCGGAACTGTGCGGCGGCGGCGACGGCCGGCTTGGCGCGGTAGGCGACGCCGAACCCGGCTTCCCCGATCATGGCGAGATCATTGGCGCCGTCGCCCACCGCCAGGGTCTCGCTCGGGGCGAGGCCCAAGGTCTGGCGCATCTCGATCAGCGCGGCGAGCTTGGCCTCGCGCCCGAGGATCGGTTCCTCCACGAGGCCGGCGAAGGTGTCGCCGTCCGCCACCAGCACATTGGCGCGGTCGGCGTGAAAGCCGATCATCGCGGCGACGCGCCGGGTGAACAGGGTGAAGCCGCCGGACACCAGCAGCGTGTGGGCGCCGTTCGCCTTCATGGTGCGCACGAGTTCCCTGCCGCCCGGCGTGAGGCGGATGCGCTCGGCGATCACCTCGTCCACCACGGCGAGGGGCAGGCCCTTCAGCAGCGCCACGCGCTCGCGCAGCGCCGGCTCGAAGGCGATCTCGCCGCGCATGGCGCGCTCGGTGATGTCGGCGACATGGGCCTTCATGCCGGCGAAGTCGGCGAGTTCGTCGATGCACTCCTGACCGATCATGGTGGAGTCCATGTCGGCGAGGAACAGCTTCTTGCGGCGCCCGGCCGCCGGCACCAGCGCCACGTCGAGCGGGCGTCCCTCCAGAGCGGCGCGCAGGGCGGCGAGATCGGCATCGGCGGCGACCGGCAATTCCGCCGCGACGCCGGGATTGAGTACCCGCGTTTCCCCGGTCGCCGGCAGCGCGGCGCGGGCGCGGTTCAGGGCGTCCGCATCCACTGCCGGGGCGGCGGGGTTGGCGATCAGGACGGCGACGAGGGGAGCGGACATGATGGCGACACGCGGCTGGAACTGAAGATCGTAACGCGGGACTTGACGTCGGACTTCACGCGGGACTTGCCGCCGAAGCGGCAACGGGCAAAAAGCGGGCGGCACGGGTTGCGTGCGCCAACAGGGAGACGGGCGTGACGACAGGAGCGGAGCGCCCGCGCGCGGTGCTTATTGCAGGGCCGACCGCGAGCGGCAAGTCGGCGCTGGCGCTGGACCTCGCCGAACGCGCCGGCGGCGTCGTCATCAACGCCGATTCCATGCAGGTCTATCGCGACCTGCGCGTGCTCACCGCCCGCCCGAGCGTGGAAGAAGAGGCGCGCGCCCCGCACCGCCTCTATGGCCATGTGGACGGCGCGGCCGACTATTCGGTCGCCCACTGGCTGCAAGATGCCCGCGCGGTGCTCGCGGCGGCACGGGCGCAGGGGCGGCTGCCCATCGTGATCGGCGGCACCGGGCTCTACGTCAAGGCGCTCACGCTGGGGCTCGCGCCGATGCCCGCCATCCCGGCCGAGGTGCGGGCGCGGGTGCGCGGGCTCGCGCTGCCAGCGGCGGAACTGCATGCGCGGCTCATGGCGGTCGACCCGGAAACCGCGGCGCGGCTACGGCCTTCCGACACGCAGCGGCTGATGCGGGCGCTGGAAGTGTTCGAGGCCACCGGACGTCCGCTCGTGCACTGGCAGGCGGAGCGGGCGAGCGAGCCGGTGCTGCCGGGCGAGGACACGGTGCGGCTCTTCCTCGCGACCGACCGAACGGCGCTGCGCGAGGCCATCGCGCGGCGCTTCCATCTGATGATGGAACAGGGCGCGCTGGCGGAGGCGCGAGTGCTGCTGGCGCGGGGGCTGCCGGCGGACCGCACCATTCTCAAGGCGCATGGCGTACCGTGGTTTGCCCGCCATCTCGCCGGAGAGGTCAGCCTTGAGGCGGCGATCGAAGGCGGTATCCTCGATACGCGGCACTACGCCAAGCGCCAGGACACCTGGTTCCGCCACCAGCTGGAGGGCTGGACGGCGCTGCCGAAGGATGAGGCGCAGGCGCTGCTTCGGCAGCTCTTCCCCTAGAGCGCGATCCGATCAGATTGACTCAGTCGGATGGGCGCAGGCTTTAGGCCCGCGCCGCGCGGCGGACCGGCAGCGGGCGCAGGCGCAGGGCGACCTCGCTCGCCAATGCCACGGCGACACCCGCTCCGAAGACCCACCACGCCGGGCGGATGGAGTAGGAGAAGGCGAGATTGGCGGCGAGCACGCGCCGGGGATCGATGCCCGTGGCGGCGAGATACCAGCCGGCTTCCAGCAAGGCCGTCAGCACCCCCGCCATCACCGCGAGGGCGAGCAGGTTGAAAAGCCCGGTGCCCCGGCCGACCCGCTGCATCAGCCGCCAGCCCATGAGCCAGACGAAGAGCCCCGCCATCAGCGTCGGTTCGGTGACGTCGAGCTTCTGCTGCATGAAGAAATGCAGGATGCCGAGCGCCGTCGCCGGGTAGACCAGCGCGTGGAGGTGTTTCCACCGCTCCCCGCCCAGCCGGCGCACGGCGCCGTCCCATGAGGTGGCGGCCATGGCGGCGAAGGCGAGAAGGGCGACGAAGCCGATGGTGAGATAGATGCGCAGCACGATCTCCCGCGCCGCCATGCCGAGATCGCCGAGATCAACGAGATAGACCGTGAAGTGGATGGCGAGCAGCAGCGCGGCGCCGAGGCCGAGGGTGCGCCGCGCATTCAGCAGCTTCGGCCAGTTGAACAGCCGCCGGGCCGGGGTGACGGCGAGGGTGACGAGCAGCAGCCGAATGGTCCAGTCGCCGACAAAGCGGATGACTTCAACCAGCGGGCGGGCACCGAGCGCCGGCTCGCCGGGGAGCCCGCCGCCTGCCAATCCGCCGCCACCGCCCAATCCGGGTGGCGCGCCGAAGGGGGGGGGCGGGGCAAAGCCGCCGGAAAGGGCGCGCGCGGCGAGCAGCGCCAGCGGCAGCAGAACGACCAGCAGCGCGCCGATCTTCTCAGGGCTCAGCTTGCCGGAAGGCTCGCGCAGGAGGGACATGGAGGCGGAGATCCGTGGCGGGAGGTGCTATCCCGCCTATACGCTCCTGTCCGGGGCGGAATTTCAACGCCGTCCCGCACGATAGCGTGAGGGCGCGCGCGAGGGACCCGGCGCCGTGCCTTTTCGAACGGGTCTCCGGTTCGTCATCGCGGACGGGTGCCGGCCGACGCGCGCTTGCCGCACCGGCTGCGACGCGGGCTCAACCCTCGGCGAAGATGCGGGTCAGAAGATGCGGGTCAGAAGATGCGGGTCACATGGCCCATCTTGCGGCCGGGCCGGGCTTGCGCCTTGCCGTAGAGGTGCAGATGCGCGCCGGGTTCCTCCAGCACGGCGTGCCATGTGTCGGCCTCGTCGCCGATGAGATTGGTCATCTCGACACGCCCGCGCCGGCCGGTGGCGCCGAGCGGCCAGCCGGCGATAGCACGCACATGCTGCTCGAACTGGCTGGTCTCGCAGCCATCAAGCGTCCAATGGCCGGAATTGTGAACGCGCGGGGCGATTTCGTTGACGATGACGCCCTGCGTGCCGTCGACCACCACGAGGAACATCTCCACCGCGAAGACGCCGACATAGCCCAGCGATTCGCCGATGCGGCGGGCGATCTCGGCCGAGACGGCGGCAACCGCCGGGGAGACATCCGCCGGCACGGTGGAGCGGTGGAGGATGTGGTGGCGGTGCTCGTTCTCCGTCACCTCGAAGGCGGCGAAGCGCCCGTCTTCGGTGCGGGCGGCGACAACCGAGACCTCCCGCTCGAAGGGCACGAAGCCTTCGAGGATGGCAGGGTGACGGCCGATCGCGGCAAATGCGGCGGCCGCGTCGTCGCCGGCGCGGATGATGACCTGGCCCTTGCCGTCATAGCCGAAGCGGCGGGTCTTCAGCACGGCCGGGCGGCCGATCTCCGCGAGCGCGGCGTCGAGCTGGGCCTCGTCATTCACTTCGGCGAACGGCGCGGTCTCGATGCCGAGGCGCGAAACGAAGGTCTTCTCCTCCAGCCGGTCCTGGGTGATGCCGAGCGCGTGCGCGCCGGGGTGGACGGGCACATGGCCGGCGAGGAAGGCGGCGGTCTCCACCGGCACATTCTCGAATTCGTAGGTTATGACATCGACCGTCCTGGCGAAGGCCTCCAGCGCGGCGAAGTCGTCATAGGGCGCCTGCGTCACCGCATCGGCGACCTGAAAGGCGGGGCTGCCGTCTTCCGGCGCGAAGATATGCGCCTTCAGACCCAGCGGGGCGGCGGCGAGGGCGATCATGCGGGCGAGCTGGCCGCCGCCGAGAATGCCGATGGTATCGCCAGGCTTGAGAATACGGGTCATCAGACGGGGCGCTCCGTGACAGCGGCGGTGCGGGCGGCGCGCCAGGCGTCCAGCCGCGCCGCGAGGGCTTCATCGGTGATGGCGAGCACGGCGGCGGCGAGCAGCCCGGCATTGGTGGCGCCGGCCTTGCCGATCGCGAGTGTGCCGACCGGGATGCCGGCGGGCATCTGCACGATGGAATAGAGGCTGTCGAGGCCGGACAGTGCCTTGGATTCCACCGGCACGCCGAACACCGGCAGGCTGGTCAGCGCCGCCATCATGCCCGGCAGGTGCGCGGCGCCGCCGGCACCGGCGATGATCGCCTTGTAGCCGGCCGCCCGCGCGCCCTTGGCGAAGCTGAACATCCTATCCGGGGTGCGGTGGGCGGAGACGATGAGGCAGTCATGCCCGATGCCGAGCGCCTCCAGCGTCTCGGCGGCGTGGCGCATGGTCTCCCAGTCCGACTGGCTGCCCATGATGATGGCGATCGGGCGCGCGTCGCCTGCCGTCTGGTCGCTCATGCTCGTCCCGTTCCTCCGGAAAAAGAAGGCGCGGATTATAGGAATCGGCGCCCTTCCGGCAAGCGCGAAGGCAAACACCGCGTGGGGGCATGGTGCCGCGCCGGCAGGCATCACCCGCGGACGACCCTTGGTCGTGCCGGACGCCGAGATGAAAAAGCGCCGGGAAGGTGTCATCATGCTTAACACGACCTTTACCCGACCGGAGCAAGAGTAGCGCCAAGGGTTTGAGCGGCGCTCGCGCGTCCGTTCCGCTGTGGCGCGGGGGCGACGCCGGCGGCCGGATGTCGCGAATTGCGCGTTCGTGAGTTGAAGCGGTGCGACCCAAGCAGGGATGAGTGCGTTCCTGCCCCGTGAGCGACGGGATGAGTGGAGAGAATGATGGCCGGGCGTGGCGTGAGGGACGGCGTGGATTTCGGGCGGAGCCGGCAGATTCATCTGGGTGGGACGGCGCTTGCGCTGTTGCTGGCAGGCGCGCTTCTGCTGCCCGCGCCGGCGGTGGCACAGCAGGCGTCGGGCGCGCCCATCGCCACGGGGCTGGCCGGCAATGGCACCGGCCAGCCCGTGCCCGCTTTCGATCCCGGCCGCGCCGGCATGGCCAGCGCCGGGCAGGGCGCTTCGCTGCTCGCCGCGCTGGGCCATGATCCCGCGCCTTTCGACATCAACGACACCCGCCCGAAGACTCAGGCTCCGCCGAGCGAGGCGCCGCAGAGTGAGGCCGCGCCCGTCGAAGCGGCCCCGGCCAACGGCGCGCCCGCTTTCAGTGTCAGCCCCCCGCCGGCGGTCGGCCATGGTGCCCCGTCGACCGGCACCGGCACGCCCGGCCACACGAGCCCCGCCGCCGCGACCCCGGCCGCACCGGCCCCCGGCACCGGTACGCCCGCCGCCCCTTCCGCGACCGCCGAGGCTCCGCAGGCGGGCGCCAACGTGCCGCAGGAACTCGCGGCACTCGTGTCCGACCGGCTGTCGCGCTACGCGCAGCGCCCGGCCGAGCAGCAGGCGCTTGCCGCCTTCTATGCCGCCCGCAATTTCCAGCCCATGTTCACCGCCAAGGGAATGGTGACGCCGCTCGCCCTCGCTGCTCTCGGCGCCTTCGGCGGCGCGGCGTCGGAAGGGCTGAACCCCTCCGACTACACGGTGCCCGCGCCCCCGGCCAAGCCGAGCGACGCGGCGCTGGCCGATTATGAGCTGCGCCTTGCCGCCACCACGCTGGTCTATGCCCGCCATGTGCAGAGCGGACGCTTCGACCCCAAGCGCATCTCCAAGGATGTCGATCCGAGCCCGAGCGTGCCGGACCCGCTCGACGTGCTCGCCACGGTGTCCTCGGCCGAGAAGGCCGGGCGCGCCTATGCGTCCTTCGCGCCGCAGTATGACGAATATCGCCTGCTGAAGACCCAGCTCGCCCGCCGGCTCGCGGAAGGACAGGGCGTGGTCCATGCCCCGATCCCCGCCGGCCCGTCGATCCGGCCGGGCGACCGCGACCCGCGCGTGCCGCTGCTGCGGGCCCGGCTCGGTGTCGGCGGCGCGCCGGACGATCTCGTCTACGACGCCTATCTGGTGGAAGCGGTGCGGGACTTCCAGCGGCTTTCGGGCGCCAAGCCCGACGGTATCGTCGGACGCGGCACGCTCGCGGTGCTCAACGAGGGCGCGGGCGACAGCCTCGATGACATCATCGCCAATATGGAGCGCTGGCGCTGGCTGCCGCATCAGGTCGCGCCGACCTATGTGATCGTCAACATTCCCGAGTTCATGGTCCGCATCGTCGTGAACGAGCAGACCATCCATGAGACGCGCGTGGTCGTCGGCAAGCCCGAAAACCAGACGCCGATCATGAGCGAGCAGATGCAGTACGCGGTGTTCAACCCGTCCTGGAACGTGCCGCCCGGCATCATCAAGAACGAAATGCTGCCGAAGCTTCAGGCCGACCCTTACGCGCTCGACCGCCAAGGAATTGACGTCGTGCGCAACGGCCGCATCATCGATCCCGGCACGGTGGACTGGAGTCGCGGCTCGCAGGGCTATTCGTTCCGCCAGGCGCCGGGCGAGCGCAATGCGCTGGGGCGCATGAAGTTCATGTTCCCCAACAAGCACGCTGTCTATCTGCACGACACGCCCAGCCGGGCGCTGTTCGCCCGCGACCGCCGAGCCTTCAGCCATGGCTGCGTGCGTGTCCACGAGCCGCTGAAATTCGCCGAAGCGTTGTTCAGCGTCGGCCTGCCGGGCGACGGGTGGAGCCAGCAGCGAATCAATTCGCTGATCGGCGGCAATGAGAAGTACCTGAACCTGAAGCAGCGCTTCCCGGTCCACCTCGTCTATTTCACCACCTATGTGGACGGGCGCGGCGAACTCATATCGCGCGAGGATATTTACGGCATCAACGAAGCCACCAAGGCGATGCTCGGCCTCGGCGGCACGCGGATGGCGGATCGCGGCGGAAGCGTGGCGCCGCGCTGACGCGCCACGCTTCGATGCTGCCGCAGCGGAAGTATTGCCGGCATTAATGTGTTGTTTTGAACACTATTAACCAAGAAAGCAGGTCTTGCCGGTACAACATTACGAATTTTTTAGGTTGGCACTCTTTTGCCACAGTCTCCCCCTAGCCATGATCGCATCAAGCGTGGGGGGTGGGGCGTAACGGCCCCTTAACCAAACCCGACAAGACTATGTTCACCATGTCCGGCCCGGTCGCTCGCGACCGTGTCGTCTCAGGAAACGTTCCTTTCGGGTTTCGGATACGGGTACGTGCGCATCACATCGGTCTTTCGCAGCAAGCGCGCCGGCAAGGCACCTGCCGCCTCGCGCGCCATCAAGACGGTCGCCCTCGCGGCGCTCGTCACCCTCGGCAGTGCCGACCTGCTGCAGAACGCGGTGGCCAATGGCGACACGCGGACGCTCACGCTGCATCACGTCCATTCCGGGGAAAGCGCAACCGTCACCTTCAAGCGCAATGGCCGCTATGACCCGGCCGCGCTGAAGCAGCTCAACGTCCTCCTGCAGGACTGGCGGCGCAAGGAGTCCACCAACATGGACCCGCGCCTCTTCGACATCATCTGGGAAGTCTATCGCGAGACCGGCGCCACCCAGCCGATCCAGGTGATCGGCGGCTACCGCTCGCCGGCGACCAACGCGATGCTGCGCCAGCGTTCACGCGGCGTTGCCAAGACGAGCCTGCACATGCAGGGCAAGGCGATGGACTTCTACATTCCCGGCGTTCCGCTGGCGAAGATCCGTGAGGCGGGCCTGCGTCTGGAGCGCGGCGGGGTCGGGTTCTATCCCACGTCCGGATCGCCCTTCGTTCACATGGACACAGGTGGCATCCGGCACTGGCCGCGCATGACCCGTCCCGAACTCGCCCGTGTCTTCCCCGATGGCAAGACCGTGCATGTGCCCGCCGACGGCAAGCCGATGCCGGGCTATGCGCTGGCGCTCGCCGAGGTGGAATCGCGGGGCTCCGAACCCGGCGGCGCCGGCGCGGCCTTCGCGGGCCTGTCGGGCAGTAATGATCCCAAGCGTCCCGGCGCGGGCGGCAAGAACATCTTCGCGGCGCTGTTCGGCAAGGATGACGAGGAAGAGGCGGACACCGCCCCGGCGGCGGCTCCCACGCGTCCGGCGGTCGTGGCGGCGCGTGCGCCCGCTCTGGCGGCGGATGACGAGGAGGCGCCCGCACCGGTCGTGGTTGCGGCTGCACCGGCGGCTCCGGTCGTGGTGCCGCTTCCCGCGCCGCATCCGCTGGGCCGTGCCGTTGTCGCACCGGCGCCTGTTGTCGCTGCAGGCTCCACGCTCCCGAACCCCGCCACGGCTGCCGCGCCGGCTTCCGGCGCGCCCGCTCTGGCGGCGCTGGCCGCTGCCGTCCCGCTGCCCCTGCCGCGCCATCAGCCACCGGCTGCAGCGCCCGCGGCCGAACCGGTCGTCGTCGCCAGCGCCGGCACCTTCGCTC
>JAEZMI010000408.1 GCA_023414975.1 Pseudomonadota bacterium
CGATCAGCGCTTGGTCGTCGACGACCGGCCCCCGCGCGACGTTGATGAGCAGGGCGCCGGGCTTCATGCGTGCAATGCGGTCGGCCCCGATCAGTCCGGTGGTCTCCAGCGTCAGCGGGCAGCACAGCACGACGATGTCGCTGGCCTCGACCAGTTCGTCCACCGGCGCGAAACGCACATGGCCGGGCAGGTCGCGCGGCGCCCGGCTGTTGACGATCACCTTGACCCCGAAACCCATCGCGGCGATCTCGGCGACATGGCGGCCGACCGCGCCGAAGCCGATGATGCCCATCGTGCGGCCGGAAAGGTCACGCCCCCCATTGGCGTGCTCGCGCCCCGCCAGCCAGCCGACTTCCCTGAGGTCACGGTCAACGCTGCGGAATTTTCGCAAGAGCGCCATCGTCGTCCACAGCACATGCTCGGCGACGGTGCGCGCGTTCGCGCCCGGCACGTTGGCGACCAGAACGCCCGCTTTCGACGCGGCTTCCATCGGGATCATGTCGAGCCCGGCCCCGTGCCGGATCGCGGCCCGCAGCTTTGCGGCGCGCTCGAAAAGGACCGGCGGCAGGTTCGCGCGCACGATGACGACGTCGGCCTCGCGCGCCTCGTCGGCGAGCGTCACCGGATCGATGGCGGAAGCGATGACGAGTTCGCCGTGCCCCTTCAGCCTGGCGGCGGCTTCGGGATGAAGCGGATGGGTCGAGAAGATCACGGGCGCGGGCTTTTTTCGTCTGGGCATGGGACTTCTCGATGCGGGCGGCTCTGCTCTAGGCGGGCGCGAGGGTCTTGCCCGCGAGCTGCGACCCGCCCTGGATGAGACCCTTCCAGTAGCTTTCCACGCCCTGCAGGTGCGCGCTCATCAGCGCCTGGGCGAGATTGCCGTCGCGCTTCAGCAGCGCGTCGAATATCTGCAGGTGCTCGGCATGCGACTTGCGGCCCCGCTCGGGGTCCTGGAAATAGATCGGCAGGCGCTGCTCGCCCATGGCGTAGTAGACGCTGCACACCTTGTGGAAGACGCTGTTCTGGGTCGCGCGGACGATCTCCAGGTGAAAGTCGCGGTCCTCCTTGGCGATCCCCTCGCCGGCGTCCAGGCGCTCTTCGGACGCTTTCAATATCTCGCGCAGCCGCACGTAGTTCTCCTCGGTCGCGCGGGAGCAGGCGAGTTCGGCCGCCTTGATCTCGTGGATCTTCCTCAGTTCCACCGTCTCGTAGATCTGGATCGGGTCGAGCGGCACGCCGGCCTTGGCGAAAAGCGCCATCGCCTCGACGCTCGCCTGCCTGGTGGTGAGATAGATGCCCGACTTGGCGCGGCGCTCGACGATGCGCATGGCTTCGAGGATCGCCAGCGCCTCGCGTATCTGGCCCCGGCTTACCGAGAAATGCTCCGCCAGCTCGCGCTCGGAGGGCGTTCGACCCGAGCCGCCGTTGGAGGTCGAGTAGAGATAGGCGGCAAGCTCGGCGAGCAGGTTCTTCTCTTTCATGCTCAAGTCCTGATGCTAGGCGCGCTGCGCGTGGGCCTCCAGGAAACGTTCCGAGACGGTGAAGCCCAGGCCCGGCTTTTCCGGAATGGCGATCATGCCGTCAGTCACTTCGATCTTGTCTTCCACGAGGTCGTGAATCATCGGATTCGCGCCCAGCGAATATTCCACGGTGAAGCTGGCCGGCGACGCCGCGCATACATGCAGCCCGGCGAAGAAACAAGGCGCGCCTGCCCAAAGATGCGGCGCCAGTCGCAGATTGAAGGCGCTGGCGATCACGCCGATCTTCATCGCTTCCGAAATGCCTCCGCAGAAGGCGGGATCGGGCTGGAAGATGTCTGCCGCCTTGAGCATGGCGAGGTCGCGGAACGCATAGCGGGTCGCCTCGCTTTCGCCCGCCGAGATCGGCACGCTGCCGGAAGCCCGGACCTCTGCCATGCCCGACTTGTCGTCGGCGATGACCGGCTCCTCGAACCAGGCGAGGTCGCAATCCTCGACCAGCTTCACGAAGCGCCTGGCGTCTGCGACGGTATAAGTGCCGTGGGCGTCGACGGCGAGTTCGACCTCGGGACCGATGGCCTTGCGCGCCGCCTTCACGCGCGCCGCGGAGATGTGCGGCGCCCCGTCCATGGCACCGACCCGCATCTTCAGAGCCTTGAACCCGCCCTTCTGGATGTAGGAATTGAGCTGCTCGCCGATGGCGTCGGCGCCGGCCCAGCCGCCAGACGCATAGGCCGGCATGCGCTCGAGCTTGCGGCCGCCGAGCAGCCGCCAGACCGGCACGCCCAGCGATTTGCCGAGAATATCCCAGAGCGCGATGTCGACGGCGCTGATCGCCGCGATGGTGGCTCCGCGCCTGGCGATCTGCGGCATGGCGTGGCCTTCCCTGACGGCCAGGTCCGAGCGGACGCCATTATAGAGCATCTCCCAGATCACCCCGATGTCGCCGGCATGCTTGCCGATCAGCTGCGGTCCGACCTCGTGGTTCAGCATGTGCACCAGCGCGCCGTAGTCGCCGGCGCTGCCGGCGGCGTTCTTGCCTTCGCCCCAGCCGACCAGCCCGTCATCGGTCTCGATGCGCAGGATGGCAGCGTCGAAGGTGCGCACCTGGCCGAAGTCGCTCCTGTGCTGGCGGCTCGCTTCGATGGGGATGCGGACCCACCAGGCCCTGACGCTCTTGATGCGCATTGCTTTCCTTTGCTGACGGATACCGATCGGCGGGCGCGTCGGTCAGGCCGGCATCTTCTTGCCGATCAGCGGCAGGATCGTCTCCGCCGTGATGCGCATCTGGTCGGTGTAGAACTTCTCGGTCAGCACGCTGGAGCCATGGTCCTGGATGAACTTCAGCTGCTCGGGCGAGATGTCGACCGGGTTGCGCTCGACCATGTCCGGATACCGGTTGGCAGGCGTGCGGTCGACCGGCGCGACGAACTCGTTTGTGAGCGCGCCGTCATAGCCGATGTCCCGGAGGATGCCGACGATCTTCGGCCAGTCGATCGTGCCGAGGCCGGCCGCGAAACGGTTGTTGTCGGCAACGTGGAAGTCGAACAGGCGCTTGCCCGCCTTGCGGATCGCCTCCTCCACGTCGAACTCCTCCATGTGGAGATGGTAG
>JAEZMI010000419.1 GCA_023414975.1 Pseudomonadota bacterium
CCGCCGCGCCTCGTCTCGCTCGCGGCCGACGCGGTGGCGCCGCATGCCGGCACGCTGCACGAGGCCGCCGCGCTCGACTTCGCCTTTCCCCCGCCCGCCGCGGGCGCGGTGCTGGCGGCAACGCTCATTCCCGCCGACCCGGCGACGGTGGCGCTGGCGGAAGCGGAATTCGTCGTCTCGGCCGGCAATGGCATCACCGATTTCGACGCCTTCCGCGCGCTGGTGGCCGCGCTCAACGCCACGCCGGGCGCGAGCCGCATGGTGTGCGACGCCGGGCTGATGCCGCGCGCCGCGCAGGTCGGCGCCTCCGGCACGGTGCTCACGGCGAGCTGCTACGTCGCCCTCGGCATTGCCGGCGCGCCGCAGCACCTGCAGGGCATCACCGGCTGCGAGCATGTGGTGGCGGTGAACACCGATCTGCACGCGGCGATGATCGAGCGGGCGGGCCTCGCCATCGTCGCCGATGCGCAGGCGGTGATGCCGGCGCTGCTGCGGCTTCTGGCGGGAGAGAACGCATGAGGATCGTCGTGCTGCTGTCCGCCGGGCGCCACCGCGTCTCCGGCCAGCCCGCGCCCGTGCCGGTGGAGCTGCAGGCGATCCGCCTTGCCGTGGACATAGCCGGCGCGGGCGGCGAGGTCACGGCGCTGCATGCCGGGCCGGAACTCGGCCCGCTCGCCGACGCGCTCGGCCATGGCGTCGGGCGGCTCGACCACCGGGTGATCGCGTCGGGCGACGACCCGCTGCCGAGCCTCGTCGCCGCGCTCGCCGATGCGCCGCCCGACCTCATCCTCACCGGGCGCAGCGGCCAGGGCGGGGAGGATGCCGGGCTGCTGCCCTATGCGCTCGCCCGCGCGCTCGGCCGGCCGATCCTCGCCGACGCGGCGGGGCTGGGGATGGGGATGGGGCCTGAGGCGGGCACGCTCATCGTGGAACAGGCCCTGCCGCGCGGCGCCCGGCGGCGGGTGGTGCTGCGCCTGCCGGCTCTTCTCACCGTCCATCCCGCCGCGCCGGCGCCCCTGCCCTTCGCCTTCGCCGCCCGCCGGCGCGGGGTGATCGCGACGGCGCCCGGCGTTCCCGCGCCGCAGGCACCCGAGGTGGAGGAGCGCCCTTACCGGCCGCGCCCGAAGCTGATCGCCAAGGCGGCGGCCGGCGCCTCCGCCGCCGAGCGGCTGAAGGCGGCGACGCAGGCGGCGGGCGGCGGCGGCAAGCTGCTGGTGAACCCGGCGCCCGACGAGGCGGCACGGGAAATCCTCGCCCACCTCGCCAGCCTCGGTCTGCGGCGCGGCTGAGGCCGCCTGTCACGCGGGCGACATGAGCCCGCGCCATCCGTGAGCGACACGGGGGGCACGGGCGTGGCGGAACGGGTGAGCAAACAGACGGGAGCAAGCGCCGGGGCGTTCGCCCTGCCAGCCCGCTGGCGCCTGCCGCTGCTGGTGCTTTTCCTGCTCGCCTGCTTCCTGCCGGGCTTCTTCGCCCTGCCGGTGGTGGAGCGCGACGAGGCGCGCTTCGCGCAGGCCTCGCGGCAGATGCTGGCGAGCGGCGCTTATGTCGTGCCGCGCCTCGGCACGGAGACGCGCTTCAAAAAGCCGATCGGCATTTACTGGCTGCAAAGCGCGGCGGCGCGCACGCTCGGCTTTCACGGCGAGGCGCCGATCTGGGCGCTGCGCATCCCCTCCCTCATCGGTGCGCTGCTGGCGGCGCTCGGCACCTATGTGATCGGCCGGCGGCTGTTCGGCGAGGAGGCCGGGCTGATCGCGGCGGCGCTGCTCGGCGCCTCGTTGATCCTCAATGGTGAGGCACGGCTCGCCAAGACCGACGCGATGCAACTCGCCTGCGCGGTCGGCGCGCAGATGGTGCTGGCGCGGGCTTATCTGGCGCGCGGAGGGCTCGCGCTGGGCGAGATCCTGCTGTTCTGGGCGGCGCTCGGCCTCGCCATCCTCATCAAGGGCCCGATCGTGCCGCTGCTCGCCGGGCTCACCGCGTGCGCGCTGGCGATCGCCGACCGGCGGGCGAGCTGGCTCACGCGCCTGCGCCCCGCGCTGGGCCTTCCCGTGACGGCGCTGATGGTGCTGCCCTGGCTGATCGCGATCTATCTCCAGGCCGGCACCGATTTCTTCCATGAGGCGGTCGGCCGTGATTTGCTGGGCAAGGTGGCGACGGGCCAAGAATCCCACGGGGCCCCGCCCGGCGCGCATCTCGCGGCCTTCCTCGTCGCCTTCTGGCCCGGCGCGGCGCTGGCGATCCTGGCTTTGCCCTGGGTCTGGCGCCAGCGCGCCGAGCCGGCGGTACGCTTCTGCCTCGCCTGGGGGCTGCCCTTCTGGATCGTGTTCGAGCTGATCGCCACCAAGCTGCCGCACTACACGCTGCCGGCCTATCCCGCCATCGCGTTGCTCACCGGCGCCGCGCTGTGGGCCAGTCGCGACGCGCCGGCCCCGCTCTGGGGGCGGCTGTTGACCGCGAGTTCCGCCGCCGGCGGGATGGTCGGCGCGGTGGCGGTGCCGGCGCTGCTTTATGGGCTGGAAGGCCGTATCGACCCGCTGGTGCTGGTGCTGGCGCTTGGTGTCGCCGCACTCGGCGCGCTGGCGCTGCTGCTCGCGCTCCGGCAAGGTCCGCTCGCCGCCCTGCCGGCCCTGCTCGGCCAGGCGGCGGCGAGCTATGCGCTGGCCTTCGGGCTGGTGCTGCCGCAGCTCGACAGCGCCTTCGTCAGCCCGCGCCTCGCCGCGGCGACCCGTCTCGTGCCCTGCGCCGCCCCGCAATTGATGGTGGCGGGCTTTGGCGAGGCGAGCGTGCTGTTTCATCTCGGCGCCACGACGCAGATCGGCAGCGGGACGCAGGCGGCGGATTTCCTGAAGGATACGCCCGGCTGCCGCGCGGTGTTCGTCGGCGCGAACCAGCAGGCGGCCTTTGCGGCGCGCGCCGCCGAGATCGGGCTGGCACCGGCGGCGCTGACCACGGTGGAGGGCCTCAACCTCGCCACCACGCGCCGGCTCTCCCTCACCCTTTACG
>JAEZMI010000365.1 GCA_023414975.1 Pseudomonadota bacterium
GGCGCAGCCCGCCCGCTTGTCCGCGCCGCCCGGCGCCCCCGGCGAGCCGATGCCGTTGACCCCGCAGCCCGGCTACGGGCAAGGCTACGGGCAGGGGTACGGGCAGGCGTCCGGGCATGGCGTCGACCCGAGTTATCAGCCCGCGCCGGCCCCGTCCGCGCGTCCGCCCGAGCCCTATCCAACTCAAGCCTATCCAACTCAAGCCTATCCAAGCCAGGCGTACCCGAGTCAGGCCTATCCGAGCCAGGCCTATCCAAGCCAGGCCTATCCCGCGCAGACCCCGCCGCAAGGCTATCCCGCCGGCGGCTATCCGGCGGGCGGTTATCCGGCTCAGGGCTATCCCTCGCAGGGCTATCCCGCTCCGGCCCAGACCTACCCGGCCCAGACCTACCCTGCTCCCGCCGCGGCCCCGGCCACCACGCGCGCCCGTCCGCCGGGCGTGCCGCTGCCGCCGGCGGGCATCCCGCTCGCCAAATGGCTGGGTCTCGACACCACGCCGACCGGTTCCACCGGAGCGGCGGCCTCCGGCAATGTCCGCTCCTTCACCGCCGAGCGGCGTTTCGCCAGCCCGATCCCTGCCCCCGACGGCGCGGACGATTGAGCCGCCGGGCGCCGCGGCCGCGCCGGCCGGAAAGGCCGCTCAGTCCAGCAGCGTGTCGAGGCCGCGCCGCACCCCCGTCCAGCCGCTGACCTTCCGGGCGGCGAGCAGCGTGCCGGCGACATAGGGCTTGGCGGAGCTGCCGGCGTCGTGGCGGATCTGCAGCCGCTCGTCCGGCGCGCCGAGAAGCGATTCGATGGAGAAGACGAAGGACGGCATCCGCACCGAATGGATGCGCACCTCGCTCGGGCCGTCGCCGACCGCCCCGCCGCGACAGGCGCGGATGCCCCGAACCTCATCGACCGGCACGCTGGTCGCGGGGCGGCGGATCGCGGCCAGCGCCTCCGCCAGCTCGCGGCCGGAGCCCGAGGGGGCGTCCGGCTTGCCCTCATAGGCGTAGTCGATGATCTCGACGTCATCGACATATTTGGCGGCTTCCAGGGTGAAGCGCTTCATCAGCGTCGCGGTGATGGAGTAATTGCCGGCGGCGTGGACCCCGACGCCCTTTTCCCGCGCCAGCGCGTCGATCTCCGCGAAATCCTCGGCGCCGAGGCCGGAGGTGCCGACCACGACATGGCGCCCCGTGGCGATGGCGGCGACGACATGGTCCTTCACCAGATGCGGCCGGGTGTAGTCGATCACCACGTCCGACGGCACGGCAAGCGCCTCTTCCAGGGTGGCGACGACCGGCACGGCGTTGGGCGCAAGGCCCAGCACCTCGCCGAGATCGCGGCCGGCGGCGTTGCGCGAGACCGCGACCGCCAGTTCGAGATCGGGGGCGGCGAGGATGCCGTGGGCGACGGCGCTGCCGGTCCAGCCGGTGACGCCGGCGAGAAGAACGCGGATGGTCATGAAGGGCTCCTGGGGCGGGCGGGCGGTCTTCGGCGCGACCGATCCGATCGGCTCGCGCATGCTGATGTGGCGAAGCCCAAGGATAGAGCACGCGCCGCCAGTCGCGACAGAAGCCAAAAGTCGGGTGCCAGCCGGCCTGTAAGCCGGGTTCTGTAAGGCGGGATTGCTCCCGCGCGACGGCCATTCCTCTGGGACGCCAGTTGCCTGGCGCCTCGAGCAGTCAACCCGGGCGGCTGTCCGAAGACGGGACCTGAGGCGAACCTCGCGCCACCCCTATACGACTTTGCTCCCGGTGGGGTTTGCCCTGCCGCTTCCGTTGCCGGACGCGCGGTGCGCTCTTACCGCACCGTTTCACCCTTGCCGCGGGCGGACCCGCGGCGGTCTGATTTCTGTGGCACTTTCCCTGGGGTCGCCCCCGCCGGACGTTATCCGGCACCGTGTCTCCGTGGAGCCCGGACTTTCCTCGGCATTCTTGCGAATGACGCGGCCGTCCGGCCGGCTGGCGGGGCAGCAATGGGGGAGGCGGCGGGCGCCGTCAAGGGCGCGGCGGCGATTGTCCCATCGCAGGCACCGCGCCTTGCGCCCGCCATTCGGTCGGGCTGAGGCCGGTGAGGCGGCGGAATTCGCGGTTGAAATTGGATTTGGTGCGGAAGCCGGCGTCGAACATGGCCTGCGTCACCGGCGCGCCGGCCTTCAGGGCGGCGCAGGCCGATTCGATGCGCACCGCATTGACGAACTGGCTGACATTGTGATCCTCGGTCCGGTTCACCGCCGCCGACAGCGCCTTGGCCGGCACGCCACGCCGGCGGGCGAGGCGGGCGAGGGTGAGGTCCGGGTCAGCGGCGAGCTTCTGCGCCTGCAACAGCGCGCGGGCGCGGGCGACCAGAGCTCGGTCGGCCTCAAGCGTGGCGGCATCCGTGGGCGGTTGGTGCGCAAGGGTCTGGCCGTCCGGCTCGTCCGCTGGCTCGTCGCCGGCGCGTTCCAGCCCGGCGAGGCCGAGCGCCAGCAGGAGCAGCGAGGAGGTGAGGCTGACGATGGCGCCGCGCCAGGCCATGGCGCCGGCGAAATCGGCAAGGGTGATGGCGAGATCGCTGAGCGCCGAGCCGATCAGCAGCAGCGCCAGCAGCCGCCAGCCCGTGAGCGAGGGGCCGCCGCTCTCCAGCCGGATGCGGGGCAGGGCATCCTCGCCGCCGCGCAAGGCGAGCAGCATCGCCGCGCCATAGGCGAGGAAGATGAGCACGATCACCGCGTCGAGCGTCACCGGCGCGAAAGCGAGGCAGAAGGCGGTGAAGACCGGTGCCGCCAGATGCGCCCCGTCGCGCGGTTCGACCGGCCGCACCGCGCTGGCGAGGAAGGCGAGATAGGCGGCGACCGGCACCAGAGTCGCGGTCACCGGCTGCACCGGCCGCAGCGCCTCGATGCCGTAGAACTGCGTCCCGGCCACGATCAGCGACTGCATGGCCGCGAGCCCAACCAGCGCGCGCTGCCAGCCATTGCCCTCGCCCCGCAGCACCAGCCGCAGCAGCAGATAGAGCAGCAGCGCCGCCGCGAAGACCGGGACGGGGAAGGCGGGCATGGCGGCGTCGGTCATGGCGGCGTCGGGCATGACGGCGTCGGGCTTGGCGGCGAGGGCGGCGTCGGGCATGGCGGGTTTGGTGGCGGGTTCGGTGTACGGCGGGAGGGACGGGCTGAGACGAGCTGACAGGAAAGGAGCCGCGTCGACCCCCTTCTTCCGTCCTCAAGCCGGTTCCTGTCGACCTCAATCCGGTTTCAGGTCTCGCATCGTGCCGATTTTCGCTGCTGTGGGGTCCGGCATACCGCCACGGAGACATCCCCATGACCTGCTTCACCGCGAGCCCGATCGCCCGCCGTCTGCGCCTTGCCCGCTGCGCGCCCGCGCTGGCGCTCGCTCTTCTGCTCGCGCCGCTCTCCGGCCTTCCGGCTGCGGCGCAGGAAGCGAGCCCCAGCGCGCCGATCCCCGGCCATGAGCGCCTCGATATTGCCGCGCCGCTGCGCGGGGCGCCGCTCAAGGCATCGGTCTGGTACCCGACACCGGGCCAGACCTACCGCGCGTTCATCGGCGACAATGCCATCTTCATTGGCGCGCCCGCTTTTATGGGCGCGCCCTATCCGGCCGGAAAGCTGCCGCTGGTTCTGATCTCGCACGGCTCCGGCGGCAACATCGACAGCCTGTCGTGGCTGGCCAACGGGCTGACCGCGCAAGGCTTCATCGTCGCCGGCGTCAACCATCCCGGCAGCACCTCCGGCGACAGTTCGCCCCGCCGCAGCGTCCGGCACTGGGAGCGGGCGCAGGATGTGCGGGCGCTGCTCGACGGCCTGCTCGCCGACCCGGACCTCGGACCGCATATCGACACCAGCCACATCTCGGCGCTCGGCTTCTCGCTCGGCGGGGTGACGGCGATGACGCTGGCGGGTGCCCGTCCGGACCGTGACGCCTTCGCCCGCTACTGCGCCGTGCCGGCCGAGGGCAAGAAGGACTGCCTGTTCTTCTCCAAGGGCGGGGTCGCTTTCGATCAGCTCCCGAAGGCGCCGTTTGAGCAGGATCTGCGCGATCCGCGCCTCTCAAAGGTGGTCGCGGTCGATCCGGCGCTGGCCAAGGTCTATACGCCCGACAGCCTTAAGGGCATCACCGTGCCGGTCGAGGTGGTGAGCCTGGGCGATCCGGTCTGGGAGGCGGTCGAGGTCGGCCCCACCGGCGGCAACTTCGCCGCGCGGATCCCGCATTTCGTGCATGAGACGATCGCGCCGGCCGACCATTACAGCTTCCTCGCTTTGTGCAAGCCGGCGGCGCCGGAACTGCTCAAGGCCGAGGGCGAGGACCCGATCTGCACCGATCCGGCGGGAGCGGACCGCGCCGAGGTGCACCGGCAGGTGATCGCACGGGTCGGGCGCTTCCTCGCGGCGGCGCCGGGGAACTGATCACGCGCGGGGCGGGCGGCTTTACGCACAACCTGTCGGCCGCCCGCCCCTGCACGCGAAGCTCATTAGCTGACTAATTGGCCGCCATGATGGTGCGGGCCTTGCCGCAATAGGCCCGCGCGGCGGAGGACATGCGGGTGGCGCCGTGGCCGCCCTGATAGCGCATGACGGTGCCGCAGGTGTCGCCGCCGGCGAGCCGGTAGGCGCCGGCGAGATAGCGCATGCCGAACCTGATGTTGGTGGCGGGCTCGTAAAGCGCCGCGCGCGAGCCGGTGTAGCCCACGCCGCGTGCGGTCTGGTGCTTGATCTGCATGAGGCCAACTTCCCCGGCGCGCCCGGTCGTTCGCACGTTCCAGTTGCTCTCGATGCGTACGACCGCCCGCGCCAGCGCGATGGGGATGCCGTTGGCCTTAGCTTCGCGGTCGACGAGGGCGACGAGCTGCTCCTTGCCGCTCAGTCGCGTGTCAGATTGAATATGTTCAAGTGGAGAGGATCGATCGATCTTCGATGAGGCATGGGCAGAAACGGCGCCGCTCAGGCTGATGAGGCAGGCCATGAGCGAAGCACAGACGAGACGCGAACTCAGCATTATCTGGATTTAGCCTTTTCGGGACATTGGCGACGGCGGCGAAAAGCCCCGGAAATCTGACCCGAATGAGGCCCGCATGGCCCCTGTCTCGCCCAAGACGTGAACGGGCGGTTCAGAATGGTGCGGCGTGCGCGGTCATTGCGGCACAACCTTGGCGATTGGAGGGGATCGTTTCGTCAGCTGGCCCCGCGCCGCAACTTCCTGTCGCGGACTGCCGTTCATTCGGGCGTGGCGAAATTTCAGGCGCCCTGGGAGCCACCGGCCGGCGCCTCGGGCCGCGCCATGCAGAGCCGATACAGCGTCTGCAGCGTCGAGACATCGGCGATGCCGTCGACCCGCGAGCGGCGGAAATGCCGCTGGAAGGCGCGCACCACCGCTTCGGTCGCGTCGCAATAGGTGCCGCTCACCGGCACCTCATAGCCATAGAGCGCCAGCATGGCCTGCAACGCCTCGATGGGCTGGCCATGCTCGCCGCGCATGAAGAAGCGCCCGTCGCTCGGCGGCGTCTCCTCCACCAGATGGCCGACGCCGAAGCGGTGCAGCACCTCCCAGGGGAATTTCTCGCCGGGATCGTTCTTGCGGGCCGGGGCGACATCCGAATGCGCCAGCACCCGGTCGGGCGGAATGGGGTGGCGGGTGAGGATATCCTTGGCGAGCGCCGTGACCGCCTCGATCTGGATCGCCGGAAAGGGCGGGTAGCCGAAATCATGGCCGGGATTGGCGATCTCGATGCCGATGGAGCGCGAATTGATGTCGCGCGTCCCGCCCCAGGCGCTTACCCCGGCATGCCAGGCGCGCCGCGCTTCCGGCACGAGCTGGAGGATGCGGCCATCCTCGCAGACGACATAGTGGGCCGAGACCTGCCGCTCCGGGCTGCGCAGCCACTCCACCGCCTGCGCGGTCGATTCCATGCCGGTGTAGTGCAGCAGCAGGATGTCCGGCGGCGTCCCATCCACGCGCGGCCCATGATTGGGCGAGGGCAGCACCTGCGCGGCCAGCGGGGAATCGGCGGGGAACGGGGCGGCGGCATCGGTCATGACGCGAGCTAAGCGCGTGGCGCGCCCGATTCAACCGATTCTTAAGGTTCATGGAGCGTTAATCGCCAATCCCCGTCCTGGCGCGGGAATCACCCGGCGCGTGCCGCGCGTCGGGGATGACGTGCCAGGGCTGTTCCATTGACGCCCATCATAGCCCATGGTATCCCAAATCATCCCGTTGCAGTTCGATGTCAGTCCGACCGGGGGCGCCCTTGAGGCGCCCGCCGAGAGGCTGTCGGCGAGCGCAGGGTGGTGTGCGCAGGCGTGGAATGGCGCGGGAGTTTCCGAGGCCGATGGATCGTTTCGTATCGACCTATCCGATGCGGCTCGATTCCAAGGGCCGGATGTCCATACCCGCTCCCTTCCGGGCGCTGATCGCGCGCGACGGGCTGGAGCATGTCTATTGCCATCCCGCGCTCGACCTGCCGGCCCTTCAAGCCGGCGGCGCGCGGCTGATGGCGGGGATCGACCGTCTGATCGAGCGCTATCCGCCCTATTCGGAGGCCCGCGAGGAGCTGGCCACGGCGCTCTATGGATCGATCGAGACGCTGCGTCTCGACCCGGAGGGCCGGCTGGTGCTGAGCGAGACCTTGAAGACGCACGCGCAGATCGCGAGCGAGGCCGTTCTGGTCGGGCTCGGCGACACGTTTCGGATCTGGGAGCCCAGCCGCTTCCGGGCGCATCTGGCCGAGGCCAAGGCGAAGGTGCGCGCGCTGAAGGAAGAGCTGGGGTCCCAGGGGGCGGCGCGTGCCACGCGCGCCGAGGGGGCATGATGGCGGGTCGCGGCGGTTCGGAAACGGGCCCTGCCGGCGGACCGGCCCGCCATCTGCCGGTCCTGCTTCAGGAAGTGGTTTCCCATCTCGCGCCGGAGGACGGCGGAGTCTATGTCGACGGCACTTTCGGCGCCGGCGGCTACACGCGCGCCATCCTCGCCGCCGCCGATTGCCGCGTCGTCGCCATCGACCGCGACCCGACCGCCATCGCCGGCGGTCAGGAGCTGGTGGAGGCCAGCGCCGGCCGGCTGAAGCTGGTGCATGAGCGCTTCAGCGAGCTGGAAGAGGTCGCCGAGAGGCTCGGCCTCGCCGGCGCGATCGACGGCGTGGTGCTCGACATCGGCGTCTCCTCCATGCAGATCGACGAGGGCGAGCGCGGCTTTTCCTTCCGCCGCGACGGGCCGCTCGACATGCGCATGTCGAAGGAAGGCCCGTCCGCCGCCGATCTCGTGGCGAGCCTGTCGGAGACCGACCTTGCCAATCTCATCTACCGCTTCGGCGAGGAGCGCCATTCGCGCGCCGTCGCCCGCGCCATCGTCGCCGCGCGCCAGGCCGAGCCGATCACCCGCACGCTGCAGCTCGCCGACATCGTCGCCAAGGTCGTGTGGGCCAAGCCCCATGAGCCGCACCCCGCGACCCGCACCTTCCAGGCGCTGCGCATCGCGGTGAATGACGAGCTGGGCGAACTCGCCCGCGCCCTCACCGCCGCCGAACGGGTGCTGAAGCCCGGCGGGCGGCTGGTGGTCGTCACCTTCCACTCGCTGGAAGACCGCATCGTGAAGACCTTCCTCGCCAACCGGGCGAAGGCCAATGCCGGCTCGCGCCACATGCCGCTGGCGGCGAGCACGCCGACCAGCTTCCGGCTGGTGGCGCGCGGCGCCGTCGAGCCGGGCGAGGCGGAGCTGTCCGTCAATTCGCGCGCGCGTTCCGCCAAGCTGCGGGCGGGAGCGCGCACCGAGGCCCCCGCCCATGCGCCGGGCGATCTCGCCTCGCTCCTGCCGCCCACCCCGGACGCCAAAAGCCGCCGCTGAGGTCGAGACATGTTCCGCGTACTCAATGCCGTCTCGCTCATCGCCCTGCTCGCCGCGGCGGGCGCGGTCTATCACGTCAAATATTCCGCCGCCTCCGAGGCGCAGGAGATCGCTCAATTGCGCGACGAAATCCGCGCCGAGCGCGACCGCATCGCCATCCTCAACGCCGAGTGGGCGCGCCGCACCGCGCCGGACCGCATCCAGGCGCTGGCCGAGAACCATCTCGACATGCAGCCGCTGGATGTCGCGCATATGGACCGGCTCGCCAGCCTCCCGGCCAAGCCCGAGCAGAGCACCGACGCCCTCGGCGGCATGATCGAGGCGCTGGTGGACGGCCCGAACCCCAACCCGGCGCCCGCCGCCAAAAGCCCCGCCAGCACCGGGGGCAAAGCCACCGCCGGCACCACCTCCGCCGCGCGCAGCAAGCCCGCGCCGGCGGCGCGC
>JAEZMI010000019.1 GCA_023414975.1 Pseudomonadota bacterium
ATCCTGAGCCTGCGCATCGAGGCGGACGCGCTCGACCGGCAGGAAAAGGAGCTCGCCGTCCAGCAGGCGGATGCGGAGAAGCGCCTCACCACCCTGCGTTCCGCCGAGACCGAGCTGGTCGAGCTGAACCGCCGCCGCGAGACCCTGTCGGACGGCTACCGCGAATATCTGCGCCGCGCCACCGCCGCCAAGATCGAGGAATCCGCCGCCGCCGAGCGCGAATCCAATGTCCGTCTGGTCCAGGTTGCCGGCGCCTCGGTGACGAACCGCTCCATGCGCTTGCCCTTCCTCGGCGCCGGGCTCATCGGCGCGGCGCTGTTCGGCGCGGCGGCGGGCGCGGTGGCCTCGGCGCTGCGCTCCACCTTCATCCAGCCGGTCGAGGTCGAGCGGGCGCTCGATGTGCCGGCCCTCGGCGAATATGACAACCTCTCGCGCGGCGACGACCCGGCCTCGCTGGAACGCGACGCCGGCAATCTCGCCGCGCTGCTGCTGGACACGCGGGTGGACGGGCAGCCGGTGCGGGTCATCCAGTTCATCGGGGTCGAGGCGGACCCGTCGCTGGCCGAACTGGCGCGGCGCGTCGCCGTCGAATTCACCGCGCAGCGCGGCCTGCGCACGCTGCTGGTCGATCTCACCGCAACGGGCGAGGCGGGCACGCCGCCGGCGGACGACCCCACCATCCGCCTCAAGGGCGGCCTCAAGGTCCGTCCCACCGGCACGCCGCTCCTGTGGAGCCTCGCCGACGGGCGGAACTCGCCCCTGCTCCAGCTCCGCACGCCGCTCACCGAGGCCGAGGGGATGATGCGCGAGCTGCGCGAGGAATGCGAGGCGGTCGTGTTCTGCGCCACGGCGCGCGAGGTCGGCGCCCTCGGCCACCGGCTCGACGCGCTGGTCGACGGCAATGTGCTGGTGGTGCGTGCCGACAAGACGCGCAAGCCCGCCGCCATCGCGCTGCGCAGCGCGGTGGTGGAGAGCGGGGGCGTGCCGCTCGGCTTCGTCTTCACCGGCCGGCGCTATATCCTGCCAGAATGGCTCTACCGGCTCACCTGAGCGGCAGGCGCGCCGGCGCGCGCCTGCGCCTGCAGCTCGCGGATGAAGGCGTCGATCAGCGGCTGTTCGCCCTTCAGCCGGCGAGTCGCGGCGAAATGGGCGGAATCGAAGCCGTAGCTTTCCGACTTCAGCACCCGCATCTGGCCGCGCTCGACCCAGTCCTCGCCGATGTGACGCGGCAGATAGCCGATGAAGCGCCCGGACAGGATCATCATCACCTGCGCTTCCATCTGCACGATGGCGGCGCTGGCGCGCGGGTGGTTCACCCGGTAGAGGTCGTCGAGGTGCCGGTAGCGGCGCACGGAAAACAGCGCCTCCTCGATGCGGGCATGGCTGATCTCGGCCGCCGGCAGGCCGAACAGGGGATGGCCCCGCCCGCAATAGAGCGCCTGGGCCTCGCGGTGCAGGGGGATGTAGGTGAGGCCCGGCACCTTCTGCGAAAACGGCCCGACCACGAGATCGCGCTGCCCGTCCATAAGCGCCCGCTCCAGCGCCAATGGGGTGCCCAGTTCGAGATCGACGAACACCTCCGAGGCATACTCCATGTAGCGGGCGAGCGCCGTCTGCAGCCCGAGTTGCGGGTTGGTGACGACGCCGTCGACGATGCCGACCCGCAGCCGGCCGACGAGGCGGCGCTGGTCGCGCCCCACCCGCCCGTGAAAGGCGTCGATGTCCTCGAACAGCCGCAGCGCGGCGGCGAGCGTCGATTCACCGAAGGAGGTCAGCCGGAAGCCAGCCCGGCCGCGCTCGCAGAGCTGGCCGCCCAGCTTGCGCTCCAACGCCGCCAGATGGGTCGAGAGGGTCGATTGCGAGAGGTTGAGCGCGATCTGCGCATCGTGAAACCCGCCCTCCTGCGCGAGCACCACGAAGACGCGCAGAAGCCGCAGGTCGATGTTGTCCAGCCGCCGCATGGCGTCGTCCTTTGCTCGCCTTCCACCGGCTTCAGCCGGCTGTCATCCCGGCCAGGCGCAGCGAGAGCCGGGATCGTTCGCCGCCTTGCCAACCTTCACACGATCCCGGCTCGGTCCTGCAGACCGTCCGGGATGACGGCAGGCGGGGCCGTAAGAGGCATTCCCTTATATTGAATTTAGCCGATGTATCCTTCCACTAATTCCTATTTTCGGGAAAGTGGAACTGCGCCAGCATGCCCGCGCTTTCAGCCGGAGCCTCCCCATGCGCGCCCTCCCCCGTCCCGCCTGCGGCGTCGCCGCATGAAGCTCGAAGGCCTTGCCGGACGCACCGTCCTCGTCACCGGTTCCAGCCGCGGCATCGGCCACGGCATCGCCCGTGCCTTCGCGGCTGCCGGGGCTGAGTTACACATGCTCGCCGATGATGCCGCGATCCACGAAGCCGCCGGACGGCTCGGCGCACGCGGCCATCAGGCGGACATCACCTCGAACGACGCGGTCGCGGCGGTAGCGGCCGCCATTCCCCGGCTCGACGTGCTCGTGAACAATGCCGGGCTCGAACTCGTCACCCCCCTCGATGACGCGGGCGCGCAGAACGAGGCGGTGTTCCGCCGGGTGGTCGAGATCAACGTGGTCGGCACCTTCCTCGTCACCCGCGCCATGCTGCCGCGCATGGGACATGGCGGGCGGATCATCAACACCGCCTCGGTCTGGTCACGCTCGGCGGAGGCGCTGTTCGGCGCCTATGTCGCTTCCAAGCACGCGGTGATCGGCCTCACCAAGACCTGGGCGAAGGAACTCGGCCCGCGCGGCATCACCGTCAACGCGGTCTGCCCAGGCTGGGTGCGCACGGAGGCCTCGTTACGCTCGCTGCACGCCATGGCGGCGCGCATGGCTGTCGCGCCGGAAACGCTGCTGAATGAGATTGTGGCGGGGCAGATCCTGCCGGGATTCATGGAGCCGGAAGATGTCGCCGGCACCTACCTGTTCCTGGCGTCCGACCTCGCCGCCAACATCACCGGCCAGAGCCTCGGCGTCGATCGCGGAGAAGTCCCATGGTGAGTGCCCACAAGGATCTGCGTGTCATCGTCACCGGCGCCGGCAGCGGCATCGGGCGCGCCTGCGCGGACGCGCTGAGCGGCGCCGGGGCGAAGGTGGTGGGCTTCGACCTGCACCCGCCGGAGCAGACCTCGCATTGGCCGACGATCCTGACCAACGTCGCCGACGAAGCCTCCGTCGCCGCCGGCATGGAGGCCGCCCACGATCAGCTCGGCGGGCTGGACGTCATCGTCAACTGCGCCGGCGTGCTGGTCGAAGGCCGCCTCGCGAGCTTCGACATCGCCGCCTATGAACGCATGGCGGCGGTGAACATACGCGGCCCGATCCTCATGGCGCGCGAGGCGCTGAAATTCTTCAACGGCCCCGCGCCGGTGCGCGGACGCATCATCAACATCGCCTCCGAACTCGCCTATCTCGGCCGCGCCGGCGCCTCCGGCTACTGCGCCACCAAGGGGGCGGTGCTCGGCCTCACCCGCTCCTGGGCGCGCGAACTCGCGCCGGACATTCTGGTGAACGCCGTCGCTCCCGGCCCGGTCGACACGCCGCTGCTCGGCTTCGACCGCATGAGCCCGTCGGAGCAGGCGCTCGAAACCGGCAACCCGCTCGGCCGGGTCGGCCGGCCCGAAGAGATCGCCCAGGCGGTGCTGTTCCTCGCGAGCCGCGCCACCGGCTTCATCACCGGGCAATGCATCAGCGTCGATGGCGGCGCCGGCATGCATTGAGCCCCCGGCCCCACCAGAAGCGCACCGACACCAACCGCACCGATTGAACCAGAGGGAAACATGGTCGACAGCGTCCGCCTCGACGAACTCAGCTGGCCCGAATTCGCGGCGAAGATCGCGGCCGGCACGCCGGTTCTGTTGCCGGTCGGCTCCACGGAGCAGCACGGGCCCCACCTGCCGCTGAATGTGGACGTCGTCCTGCCCACCGGCGTATGCGAGCGCGTCGCCCGCGAGATTGGCGGCCTCGTCGCGCCGACGGTGAACTACGGCTGCAAGTCCATGCCGCGCTCGGGTGGCGGCGAGCAGTTTCCCGGCACGCTCAGCCTCGACGCCCACACCTTCTCCCTCGTGCTGCGCGACGTCATCCGCAATCTCGGCCGGCAGGGCGTGCGGCGGCTGGTGCTGGTGAACGGCCATTACGAGAATCTCTGGCCCTCCGTCGAGGGGCTGGACCTTGCCTTGCGCGAACTTGCCCGCGACGGCATCACCGACATGCAGGTGATGCGGCTCGAATATTGGGACTTCGCCCAGCGGGCCACGCTCGACAAGCTGTTCCCCGAGGGCTTTCCGGGCATCGACCTCGAACATGCGAGCCTGCTTGAGACCTCGCTCATGCTCCTGCTGCGCCCGGATCTCGTGGAGATGGACAAGGTGCCCAATGACGGCCCGGCCACCTTCCCGCCCTATGACCGCTTCCCTGTCCCCGCCGATTTCGGCCTCCCGCCCTCCGGCGTGCTGGCGGTCGCCACCGGCTCGACGGTCGAAAAGGGCGAATTGCTGATGGCCGACTACATCACCCACATGTCCGCCGCCATCCGCAAGGAATTCGGGCTGTAGGCGCGACCGCGGAAACCCGTCTGCGTCCTTCGAGGCCCGGCGGCGCCGGGCACCTCAGGATGACGAGGACCGGAGCCCGACGTCGTCATGCTGAGGAGCGGGGCAATGCCCCGCGTCTCGAAGCACGCAGCACCTGACCCCCTCAACGCTTGCACGCCGCGCCCTCGCAACGAGACCGAATATGTCCCACGCCTTCGAGCCCCTCGATTCCGGCAGCATCCCCCGCTATGCGGGGCTGCCGACCTTCATGCGCCTGCCGGTCGCTGAACCCGCGCAGGTGGATATCGCCATTCTCGGCCTGCCCTTCGATCTCGGCACCACCAACCGCGCCGGCACCCGCCACGGGCCGCGTGAACTGCGCAACCAGTCGAGCCTGATGCGCCGGGTGCATCACGTCACCGGCCTGTCGCCCTATGACCAGGCGCGCGTCGCCGACTGTGGCGATGTCATCACCGACCCCTTCGACCTCATGCGCTCGCTCGACCTCATCACCGCGCACTACAAGGGCGTGCGCGAGGCGGGCGCGCTGCCGCTCACCGCCGGGGGCGACCATCTCATCAGTCTGCCCATCCTGCGGGGGCTCGCGAGCGACGGGCCGGTCGGCCTCATCCAGTTCGACGCCCATTCCGACACCTATGACGGCTTCTTCAACGGCTCGAAATATACCCACGGCACCCCGTTCCGCCGGGCCATCGAGGAAGGGCTCGTCGATCCCAAGCGTTTCGTGCAGATCGGCCTGCGCGGCGCCATCTCCGACGCCGGCAATTACGACTACGCCCGCGAGATGGGCGTGCGCATCATCTTCATCGAGGAGTTCGTGGGGCGCGGCGTCGAGGACGTGATGGCGGAAGCGCGCGCCATCGTCGGCGACAGGCCGACCTATGTCACCTTCGACATTGACGGCATCGACCCCTCGCAGGCGCCGGGCACCGGCACCCCCGAAATCGGCGGCTTCTCCACCCGCGAGGCGCAGGCCATGGTCCGGCTGCTGGACGGGCTCGACATCATCGGCGCCGATCTCGTCGAGGTCGCCCCGCCCTTCGACCCGTCCGGCCTCACCGCCCTCACCGGCGCCACCATCATGTTCGAACTGCTCTGCGTCCTCGCGGGCGTCGTCGCGAAAAAGGGAGGCCGCTGATGGCCCATGGCTATGAGACCGGGCGGCTCGACCTGCCCTTCGTCGGCATCTGCACCTTCGGCAAATACCCGCTCCAGCTCGACTGGGACCGGATCGATGCGGATGTCGCCATTCTCGGCGCGCCTTTCGATCTCGGCACGCAGTGGCGCTCGGGCGCCCGCTCCGGCCCGCGCGCCATCCGCGAGGCCTCGACCCTGTTCTCCTTCGGCCATGCCGGCGCCTATGATCATGAGGACGACGTCACCTATCTGGCGGCGGACAAGACCCGCATCGTCGATATCGGCGACGCGGACATGATCCACACCGACACCGACCAGAGCCACGCGAACATCGAATATGGCGTGCGCAAGATCCTGAAGGCCGGCGCCATCCCGGTCGTGCTCGGCGGCGATCACTCGGTCAACATTCCCTGCATCGAGGCGTTCTCCGACGAGGAGCCGTTCCACATCGTGCAGTTCGACGCCCATCTCGACTTCGTCGATGAGCGCAAGGGCGTGCGGCGCGGCCATGGCAACCCGCTGCGCCGCGCGGCGGAGAAACCCTATGTCACCGGCCTCACCCAGCTTGGCATCCGCAACGTGTCCTCCACCGCCCGCGAGGGCTATGAGGCGGCGCGGTCCATGGGCTCGGACATCCTCAGCGTGCGGCAGATCCGCAAGCTCGGCACGCAGGCCGTGCTGGCGCGGATCCCCGAGGGCAAGCGCTATTACGTCACCATCGACATTGACGGCTTCGACCCCTCCATCGCCCCCGGCACGGGCACGCCCAGCCATGGCGGCTTCACCTATTACGAGGTGCTGGAACTCTTGGACGGGCTGACCAAGCGCGGCACCGTGATCGGCGTTGATCTCGTCGAGGTTGCCCGCGAATACGATCCGGGCGGCGTCACCTCGATCCTCGCCGCGCAGGTGCTGCTGAACTTCATCGGCCGCATCCTGCATAACCGGCAAGGCTGACCGCCCGTCCGGCGGACGCGCACGAAAAGACTGGCTTGACCTTCGGCGCTGCCGCCCGACTTGGCCTCCCATCCACTTTACGGTGTCGCTGCGGGCGCTCTTGCGCCATGGTGGCGGCGCCGGGAGACACAGAGGAGAGGCCATGCGCAGCCACAAGACCGCCAACGATCTTCCGTCCAACGCCAAGAAAGTCGCCATCGACCTTCTGAACGCCAACCTTGCCGCCGGCATCGATCTCGCGCTCGCCACCAAGCAGGCGCACTGGAACCTGAAGGGCCCGCAGTTCATCGCCGTCCATGAAATGCTGGACGGCTTCCGCGCGGAACTCGACGGCCATAACGACACCATGGCCGAACGTGTGGTGCAGCTCGGCGGCACCGCGCTGGGCACGACGCAGACTGTCGGCTCGGCGAGCCCGCTTAAGCCCTACCCGACCGACATCTTCAAGGTCGCCGACCATCTCGGTGAACTCGCCAGCCGCTATGGGGCGGTGGCCAACAGCGTGCGCAAGGCGATCGACGAGGCCGATGAGGCCGGTGACGCCACCACGGCCGACATCTTCACCGCCGCCTCGCGCTCGCTCGACAAGGCCCTGTGGTTCATCGAATCACATCTTCAGGACGCGCAGTGAAATCACCACGCGCAGATTTTGCACCGAATTTGCGCGTGGATTTCACGGTATTTGAAAACCGCAGAACTGATCGAGCACTATCAGTACTTGTCAAGACACAATGTCGCGACCGCCTTTATTGCAGCAGTCGCCGCTTACCGCTTTGCCAACGGCTTGAATTCGTCCATTCTTCGCACATAAAGCGTGTCAATCCGACCAGGGCTCGATCGGGCATCATTCGGGCCGCAGCCAGCCAAGGGGGCATGGGCGCATGGCAGTCAGGTCAGCCAAGGAAAATGACAATGGAATCACTTCGAACGCTCCTCATGTCATCTCGGGCATGAGTGGGTCTCCCGGCACCGATGCCGCTTCGGACTTTTCGATCAACCATCTGGAAATCGCCCGTGTGATCGAGCGGGCTCACCGCCGTTTCCTCGATCTGTTGCGAATCGAGCTGACCCGCCTGGGCACGGACGACATCAGTCCGTCGCAGGTCATGTTGCTGTTCACCATCGGCAGCGACGAACTGTCGGTGCGCGATCTGCTGGAGCGCGGCCACTATCTCGGCTCGAACGCCTCCTACAATCTCAAGCAGTTGGTCGAGGGCGGCTATGTCGACCGCTCACCCTCGCTGCGCGACCGGCGCTCCGCTCGTCTCCGGCTCACCGCCAAGGCGGTCAGCCTGTGCGACGCCATTCGCAGCATGCACGACACCGCCGAGCGTAGCCCGCGCGACGAGGCGGAGGCGCTGGAACTGACCACCGCCTACAATGTCCTGCGCAAGCTCGAAATGCACTGGACCAGTGCCCTGCGCTATGGCGGCGACCTCGTCTGAGGCGCGTTCCCGTTTCCTGTCCAGTACAAAAAACCGCGCCGCGTGACCCACGCGGCGCGGTTTTTTCTTGGGCACGGCTTTCTTCGGGCGCGGCTTGACCGGTTCAGGTG